>JBFEVY010000317.1:0-4050 GCA_041546665.1 Spongiibacteraceae bacterium
CCTGCAGCGCCTGGCCGTAGGCGGGGCAGAAGCATTTTACCGCGGTGAGCTGGCGCAGCGCATTGTCGATGCGGTACAAAACGACCCCAATCGCCCTGGCTTGCTGTCGATGCAGGATATGGAAAATTATCGTGCTCGGCGTGGCGACGCCGTGTGTGCGCCCTACCTAAAGTATCAGGTGTGTGGCGCGCCACCACCCTCGTCAGGCGGGACAACGGTGCTGGCAATTCTGGGTTTGCTGGACGCCAGTGACGCCCACCGGAAAAAGCGCTGGGAACACGATTTTATTGAAGCGTCGCGGCTGGCCTTTGCCGACCGCAATCGCTATGTCGCCGACCCCGGTTTTGTCGAGGTACCGACATCCGGGCTGGTGGACAAGGGGTATCTGAAACAACGCGCGGCGTTGATGGGCAAAAAACGCCGGCCCAATATTGTTGCGGGCACGCCGCCAGGTGCCGACTTGGCGTGGCGAGATGGGGTCAGCGAGGCGCTGCCGTCAACCAGTCACCTCAGTATTGTCGATGCCGACGGGAATATGGTGAGCATGACCACGAGTATCGAGACGGCCTTTGGTTCGCGGGTTATGGTCGGCGGTTTCCTGCTCAATAATCAGCTCACGGATTTCTCCTTTGCGCCCAAGAATGAGGCCGGTGAGTGGATTGCCAATCGCATTCAGGCCGGCAAGCGGCCGCGGTCGTCCATGTCGCCGACCGTGGTGTTGAAAAAGGGTGCGCCGATTATGGCCATTGGCAGCCCGGGTGGGGCGCGGATTATCGACTATGTCGCCGGCAGTCTGTTCAAGGTATTGGGCCTGGGCTGGAGTTTGGAAAAGGCGGTTGCCAGTGGCCATATTGTAGCGATGGGGGATTTCCTTGAGCTGGAAGAGGGGCATTTTTCCGAGAAGGCGCAGGCGCGCCTCAAAAAGCTGGGTCATGCGCCAAAGTTGGCGCCGGAGACCAGTGGAATACATGCCCTGATGCGCGACAGGGAGCAGTGGCTGGGGGTGGCGGACCCACGTCGGGAAGGAGAGGTAACGGGCCTCTAAGGGCGCTATTTCTGGCAGTGGCTGCAGTAGACGGTGGTGCGCTGTGCCAGGCGCGTTTCCTTTAGCGGTGCCGAGCAGTTCACGCAGGGCTGGTTGGCTCTGCCATAGACCAGCAGTTCCTGTTTGAAATAACCGGGTTTGCCGTCGCCGTTAACAAAATCTTTCAGGGTGGTGCCGCCCTGGGCGATGGCCTGTTGCAATACCCGTTTCACTTTCTCTACCAGAAGAGTGCAGCGCGGTTTGCTGAGTTTTCCGGCGGCCAAGCTTGGTCGAATGCCCGCCATGAACAGTGCTTCATTCGCATAGATATTCCCCACCCCAACGACGATGCGGCCGTCCATCAGCAGGCTTTTTATCGGCAGCTTTCGGCCGCGGGACTTCTCGTACAAATATTCGCCGCTAAAGGCGTCGAACAAGGGTTCGGGGCCGAGGTGCTGAAGCAGCGGATGTTGTTCCAGTTCGTCGAGGCCGGCCCACAGCACCGCACCAAACCGGCGGGGGTCGGTGTAGCGCATGATCTGGCCGTTATCGAGAATCCAGTCGATATGGTCGTGCTTGCCAAGGGCGGTGCCTGGTGCAACAAAATAGAGTCGCCCCGACATGCCCAGGTGAACAATCAGCACGCCTTTTGGCAGATAAATTAACAGGTATTTGGCGCGCCGCTCGACGCGTTCTACAGATTGCCCAACAAGGTGCTTGGCCAGGTCCGCAGGGACCGGCCAGCGCAGCCGAGACTCGCGCACCACGATCTTGTCGATGCGGTGACCACTCAGATGTGGGGTGATGCCGTTGCGGACGGTTTCGACTTCGGGAAGCTCTGGCACGCGGGTTCACGCTCCTTGGTTATGAGGTATAGGTTATGGGGTATAGGCTATGGGGCGGCAAGAATAGCATTTGTCCCGCGGTGGCGGTATCCGGCGGCCTTGCGCCGATACGAAGCTGGTTCCCTGGTCGTGGGGCCAATATACTACGTTGACTCTTTACTGAATCAGGATGCCCTCGCTTTTCATGTGCAGTAAGCAAACGGTCTATCTCGGTGTTGATACCGGCGGAACCTTCACCGATTTCGTTGCGGTTAGCGACGCCGGCGTGCAGATCCACAAATGTCTGTCCACGCCGGATCAGCCGGAGCGGGCGATATTGCAGGGCATTGAGGCGCTGGGTTTGCGGGAAGCGGCTCGGCGCGGTGAACTGCTGGTGGTTCACGGTTCTACGGTGGCGACCAATGCGGCCCTTGAGGGCAAGGGGGTGCGAACCGCCTTTGTCACCAACCGCGGCTTTGCCGATATGCTCAGTATTGGTCGCCAGACCCGCGATGAACTCTATAATCTGCGGCCGCCCCTAAAAGCGCCTCCGGTGCCTAGGGAGCTGTGCCTGGAAGTTAACGGGCGCACCGCCGCCGACGGAACTGAAATCGAGCCCCTGACTGACGCAGATGTCGATCAGCTTGTCCAGCAGCTGGGGCGATTGCAACCCGAGGCGGTGGCGATCAACCTGTTGTTTTCATTCCGCGATGCAGGTGCAGAACAACGGCTTGAGCAGGCCTTGTCGAGCGCTTACCCAGAGCTCTTTGTCAGTCGCTCCTCTGAGGTTTTACCTGAATATCAGGAGTATGAGCGAGGGATGGCGACCTGGCTGAATGCCTGGCTGGGGCCTTTGGTGGCAAGTTATCTGCAGCGCCTGCAGGGCGAGTTGCGGGATACCCCGCTGTCGATCATGCAATCCTCAGGAGGCACTACGGATGCCGCCAACGCCGCCCGGCGGGCGGTGAACCTGCTGTTGTCGGGGCCGGCGGGCGGTCTCGCCGGTGCCTTGCACATGGGAATTGCGCGACAGCGTCCCCGTCTGATCACCTTTGATATGGGGGGGACCTCCAGTGATGTCAGTCTGATCGACGGCGATATCAGTCTGACCCGGGAAGGTCGAATAGGCCATTATCCGGTTGCGGTGCCGATGGTCGATATGCATACCATTGGTGCGGGCGGGGGGTCGATTGCCTTTATTGATGACGGTGGTGTGCTGCGGGTCGGGCCGGAGTCGGCGGGGGCAGACCCGGGGCCGGCCTGCTACGGACGCGGCGGGCGCCGCGCGACGGTGACTGACGCGAATCTGGTGTTGGGACGTTTGCCCGACAATGCCCGGCTGGGTGGCAGCATGGCTTTGGATCGGGAAGCCGCTCGGCTTGCCGTTGCCGAGCTGGCGGCCAACTTGAATATGGATGTCGAGGCCACGGCCGCGGGGATCGTCGAAATAGCCAATGAGCATATGCTTCGGGCATTGCGGGTGATTTCCGTGCAGCGCGGTTACGATCCAGAAGATTTTTCTCTGTGTTGTTTTGGTGGTGCGGGGGGAATGCATATTTGCGCCCTGGCCGAAGGCCTGGGCTGTCGCGAGGTGCTGCTGCCGGGGCAGGGGGGTGTTTTCTCTGCTCTGGGTATGCTGCTGGCACCGCGGGAGCGGCAACTGTCCCGTACTCTGGATCTCGATTTGGCAAGTTGTCGCCTGGACGAAATTACGGCGGCGCTCGATACTCTGAGACAACTCGGTAAGCCGCAATTGCAGGCGGAGGGTGTTACGCCGGTGGATATTGCGGAGCAGCCCAGTGTTGACCTCTGTTATCAGGGGCAGTCGTTTACGCTGAATCTTCCCTGGGAAGATGAACTGACGCCCTTGGTCGATGCCTTCCACGAGGCCCACGAACAGCGCTACGGGCATCGCTTGGATCTACCGGTTAGGTTGGTGAATTTACGTCTGGCGCTGCGGGCGCCTTCAGTGGTGTCAGGCTTGCCGGAGCCGGCATATTCGCAACGGGAAGCGCAGCCCGAAGGCGTTCAGCGGCTTGCTTTTTTCGCCGGTGAGGTGCCGCGCTACCAGCGCGAGTCACTGAGTATGGGACAGTGCATTCGGGGGCCTGCCCTGATTTGTGAGCGGGTCGCTACAAGCTGGTTGGCGCCGGGTTGGTCCGCCACGCTGGAAACCGGCGGCCATTTACGCCTGGTGCGGGA
>JBFEVY010000082.1:0-11727 GCA_041546665.1 Spongiibacteraceae bacterium
GGACAACCACAAACTCAGCTTCAAGGAAGCTCGGCAACGCATCGGTAAACAACGGACGACCAGCTTTGGTTTTGGCGCACTGGTGATGGTCGGCACCATGATTCCGATCGTAAACCTGCTGGTAATGCCGGCCGCTGTTTGCGGCGGGACTTTGATGTGGGTGGAGCGGATGAAGGGGGCTTCACAAGCCGGAAATTAAGCTCTGGCGGCTTAGGGCTTAGGGCTTAGGGCTTAGGGCTTAGGGCTAAATTGTTTAATTTATGGCTTTTGTTTCGCCCAGCTGGGCGAGTCACTTTTCTTTGAGTGGCCAAAGAAAAGTAACCAAAAGAAAGGCCACCCCGATCGCTCGCCCTGCGGGTTCCCTGCGCTTGCTTAGGAAACCAAAGGCGCCTGCGCTCAAACAGTCCTCGCTAAAAGCTTTTCCATTCAATTTCTGCGATGCTCGGCGAGCTCAGAGGGGGGCGCCCTATGCCACTACCTAGCATGGAATAAGTAAAAGACTGGGTGGAACCTTGACGGCGGCACAAGGGCCCCTTCAGCTCCGCCGAGCATCGGAGCCTATCGCGGGAAAAAGCGGAAAACTGTTTGAGCCGTCAGGCGAGTTTTTTCCGCGCCGCGATGGGTGAGAAGCGCAGGGAACCGCTGGCGCTTTATGCCAGCGGCGGAGATGCAGGGTGCCGTTTCTCTTTGCTTACTTTCTCTTTGGGCATGCAAAGAGAAAGTAAGTCGCCCAGCAGGGCGAAACAGCAAACTCAAAACCCAATCCCCAAAAAAACCAGCAAGCGCCAACAAAAATAAAACGAAACCTTACCCCAACAACTCCGAAGGCGGTTGTTCACAGGGCAATTTCATCCCCAACTCCGCCTCGATATCTGGCAGAAGGAAAGCATCGTCCTCACAGGCAAAGCTGATCGAGGTACCGGTCGCGCCGGCCCGACCGGTACGACCAATGCGGTGTACGTAGTCATCGGGCTCTTCTGGCAGGGTGTAGTTAATAACGTGGCTTACCCCGTCAACGTGAATACCACGACCAGCCACATCGGTGGCCACCAAGCAGTTGATTTTGCCTTCTTTAAAATCCTGCAGGGTACGCGAGCGTTTGTTCTGGGGAATTTCCCCCGACAAGATGCCGCATTTCACACCGGCCTTTTGCAGACGCTCGTGCAAACGGCGCGTTTCGTCGCGCCGGTTGGCGAAAACAATCACGCTCACCACATCTGGCTGGCGAATAATATTGCGCAGCACGGTAAATTTATCCCGGGCTTCAACCAGATAAACCTTCTGGTCAACGGTATCCGTTGCCACGCTCTCGGGTTCGATTTCAATGCTTACCGGCTGCTCAGTCCACTGCTCAGTTAGGCGGATGATGTCATCGGTAAAGGTCGCGCTGAACAACAGGGTCTGGCGATGCGTCTTGCGCGGCGTGAGTCGCACAATCCGTTTGACCTGGGGAATGAATCCCATGTCCAGCATTCGGTCGGCCTCATCAATAACCAACACCTCTACCTGGTCGAGGTACAAGTCCCTCCGCCCCGAGAAATCGAGTAAGCGGCCGGGCGTGGCAACCACAATATCCACCAGGTCGTTGCTAAGGCGATCCAATTGCTTCTGGTAGTCCATGCCGCCAATCAACGTGACCACATTGAGACCGCAATACTTGCCCAACTGACGGGCATCCTCACCAATCTGCACCACCAGCTCACGGGTCGGGGCTATCACCAAGGCCCGCGGCTCACCTGCAAAGCGCTCTTCCTCTACGGGATTGCTGAGCAGATCGTTAAAGATGGTAATCAGGAAGGCCGCCGTCTTGCCGGTACCGGTCTGAGCCTTACCGATCACATCGTTGCCGCGGAGGGTATGGGGCAGCGACGACGCCTGGATCGGGGAACAGTATTTGAACCCGGTGTCGGCGATACCGTGCAGCAGTCGTTCGTCCAGCCCGAGATCATGAAACCGCGTTTTACCCTCTTCAGGCTCGACCTTGAATTGATCGACGGACCAATTCTCCTCACGCCGGGGCGCGCTGCCACGGCCACCACGCTTCTTACCGGACGCACCTTTTCCTCGGCTAGCGGATTTTTCCGCCCCCTTGTCACTCGCCTGAGGAGCGTCGTCCTTGGAGGAAGGCTTGGCAGCCTGCTGGCTTTTGTCTGGCTCGGCGCTTGGCTCGGCAGCACTACGGGATGAAAACAGCTTCTTTAGCAAAATGATCTCTTCTTGGTTTGAACATTAATTCACCATTCTAACACTTTAATCAGCGAGCCCGATAACCCCACGAGAACCCACATCATCAGCGGATGGAAACATCGCCCACGCTAGACAACAGGCCGTGCGCTTTACCTCTCCACGCCACACACTGGGCAGGCCGGATCCTGAGAGAGTTTAAGCTGACGAAACTCCAGGGTTTTCGCATCGACGGTCAACAGACGCCCCACCAGCGACTCACCAAAACCAATCAGGCACTTTATCGCCTCAACGGCCTGCATACTGCCGATCAGGCCAAGCAAGGGAGACAATACCCCGCTCTCCGAACAGCTCAGTGACGCATCGTCTACTTCGTCATAAAGACAACGGTAACAGGGGCTGTCATCGCGCCGAAAATCGAACACGCTCAGCTGGCCCTCAAGACGAATCGCCGCTCCTGATACCAGCGGTTTGCGGTGGACGAAACAGGCGCGATTCAGCGCAAAGCGCGTAGCTGCATTATCACTGGCATCGATCACCAGGTCCGCCGCCCCAACCGCGGCCGCCATCGCCTCACCATCCAGGCGCTGAACGTCGATCACCAACTGTACATCGGGGTTGATACCGGCAAGGGTCTCGGCAGCGGAATCCACCTTGGCAAGCCCGACACTCGCGGTGCGATGCGCGATCTGGCGTTGCAGATTACTCAGTTCTACCTGGTCATCATCTACAAGATGCAGGCACCCGACCCCAGAGGCTGCAAGGTACATCGCCGCCGGGCTGCCCAGCCCACCTAATCCGACGATCAATACACGGCTGCGCAACAGCACCTGTTGCCCATCGACATCAATCTCTGGCAGTAATAGGTGCCGGCTGTAGCGCAGCAGCTGTTGATCATTCATTTCCAACATCCCCAGCTAATCCGCGGGTTACCGCCGTAATCGTAGCCCATGCCGCAGTTGACGTACCCCCGCACAGCAAACAGGCCTGCTACCGCCTCGGCCTGGTTATAACCGTGCTCGACGAGCAGCCACCCACCCGAGCTCAGGTAATCCGGCGCGTTGTCGATCAAACTGCGCAAATCCGCCAGGCCCGCCTCTTGCGCAACCAGGGCCGAACGCGGCTCAAAGCGGACATCGCCCTCCAGCAAATGGGGGTCACACTCATCAATATAGGGCGGGTTACTGACAATCAGCACAAACTTATCTTTGGGATCGAGCTCATCAAACCAGCTGGATTGGAAAAACTGCACATTATTCAGATCATTCCGTTTAGCATTGCGCCGCGCGAGAGCCACTGCCGAGCTCACCCGATCGACACCAACCACCTCCCAGGCCGGCAACTCAGCAGCCAGTGCCAGGGCGATAGCTCCGGTCCCCGTACCCAAATCCAGCGCCCGCGCAGCGGATTCCTCGCCGGCAAGCAGCGCCAGCGCTTTTTCGACCAGGCATTCTGTATCGGGTCTGGGGATTAGGGTATCGGCACTGACTTCCAACGACAACGACCAGAACTCGCGCTCGCCCAGAATATGGGCGATGGGCTCGCCCTCTTGACGACGCTGAAGGCAATGCTGGAACTGACGCTGCTGCGCCTCGGTGAGCTCCCGCTCGGGCCAGCTGTAGAGATAACTGCGGGGCTTGTCCAAGCAATGGCAAAGCAATAGGGCAACATCCAGGTCGGGGCTGTCACTCAAACCCTGCAGAGACTGGCGCAACGCCAGTGCCTCGGCAATGCTTAACGCGCCACCACTTGTCACGCTTCTTACTCCGCCAGCGCGGCGAGCAGGTCCGCCTGATACTCCTGGCGCAGCGGTACAACCACCTGATCAACATCTCCCTCAACAAACTCATCAAGCTTGTACAGGGTTAAGTTGATACGGTGATCTGTGACCCGCCCCTGGGGGAAATTGTAGGTACGAATGCGCTCGGAGCGATCACCACTGCCCACCAGATTGCGGCGGGTATCCGCCTGCTGCTGTTGCTGGGCGCTGTTTCTGACATCGTTGATCTTCGCCGCCAACAGCGACATCGCCCGCGCACGGTTTTTATGCTGGGAACGCTCATCCTGGCATTCAACTACAATGCCGGTGGGAATATGGGTCAGACGAACAGCGGAATCGGTTTTATTCACGTGCTGCCCACCGGCGCCGCTGGCCCGAAACGTATCAATACGAAGGTCAGCCTTGTTAATTTCAATCGCGTCCACTTCCTCGGGCTCCGGCATTACCGCAACGGTACACGCCGAGGTGTGAATACGCCCTTGGGATTCGGTTTCCGGAACGCGTTGTACCCGGTGCGCCCCGGACTCAAATTTCAGATGACCGTAGACCTCATTACCCGCTACACGGCTGATAATTTCTTTATACCCCCCGTGTTCACCGGGACGCTCACTGAGAACTTCCACCCGCCAGCCCTTGTTTTCCGCGTAGCGGGAATACATGCGAAACAGATCGCCCGCAAAAATGGCCGCTTCGTCACCGCCGGTGCCAGCGCGAATTTCAAGAAAGATGTTGTGCGAATCATTGGGGTCGCGGGGCAGCAACAGCATCTGCAATTCCAGCTCAAGGGTTTCCAGTTGCTCCTGGCCAGATTCGATTTCCTCCTCGGCCATGGCCCGCATTTCCGCATCGTCTTCTTCGAGCATCAAGCGGGCTTCTTCCAGATCCTGCTGCTGGCCGCGGTAGCGCCCAAAGGTTTCCACAACGGGCTCGATTTCCGCATACTCTTTGGAAAGCTGACGAAACCGATCCTGGTCTGCAATCACTTCTGCATCACTCAATAGCGCAGCAATCTCTTCATAGCGGTCCAGGAGGTTATCAAGTTTGCTTAACAGCGAAGCTTTCATTCTTTCTCACTTATAATCATTAGAGGCGGCGCCCTTACGGACGCCTGCAGGACTTAGTCCTGCTTGTCACTTTCGAGCTGAAACAGCTCTCTTGCCCAGGTCACCAGCTCTTTGCGCCCTTCGGCACCGGCCTGTTTTATTTGCGTGGTAGGACTGTGCAACAGTTTATTGGTCAAGCCCCTGGCCAATTGTTCCAATACCTTTTCCGCCGGCTCACCGCGAACCAGCAGTTTTCGCGCCCGCTCCAGCTCGTCATCGCGAATCTGTTCGGCGCGGGCGCGGTAATCTTTGACCGTATTAACGGCATCACGGGACCGCAGTTGCTGCTGCCAGTGAGAAACCGCATCGATGATAATCTGGTCAGCCTTGCGGGCTTCATCCTGACGGGCACGCTTGTTTTCGTTAACAATCTCTTTTAGATCATCAACGCTATATAAATAGACGTCGCGAAGTTCCGCCACCTGGGGCTCAATATCCCGGGGAACCGCGATATCGACCATCACCATGGGCCGGTGCTTGCGCCGTTTTAGTGCGGCTTCCACAGCCCCCTTGCCCAATATCGGTAGCTGACTGGCCGTAGACGCCACCAGAATATCGGCGTCCTTCAGATATTGGGGAATATCCGAGAGCAGTACCGCCTCGGCCTCAAATTGTTCGGCGAGAAGCCGCGCCCGCTCCAGCGTGCGATTGGCGATAATGATGCGTTTAACACCTTTCTCCCGCAAATGGCGCGCGACAAGCTCTATGGTTTCACCGGCACCGATCAGCAGCGCGGTGCATTTATTCAGATTACTGAAAACATGCTGGGTCAGGGACACCGCCGCGTAGGCAACCGACACCGGATTCTCGCCAATGGCGGTGTCGGTACGCACCCGCTTGGCCACCGAAAACACCTGGGAAAACACTTGGTGCAGCGCACTATTGACCGTACCCGCCTCAACCGCGACCGCGAAGGCAGACTTCATTTGCCCCAGAATCTGTGGTTCGCCGAGTACCATGGAGTCCAGCCCCACGGCGACTTCCATCATATGTTGCAAGGCGTCCTGCCCCGCGCTTTTATAACAATGGGAACGAAGCTCTTCCAGGTCGACATGGTGGTATTCGGCAAGCCACTCCAGCATACGCTCGATGCCCTGCTCCGCCGCGTCCTCCGCCAGGCCATAGACCTCGGTGCGGTTACAGGTCGACAGAATACTGACCTCTGACATCCCCGCATCGCGGGCGGCATCCTGCAGCGCAGACTGCATTTGTTCTGGCACAAAGGCCACCCTCTCGCGCAGGGCGAGTGGAGCTGAATTGTGGTTTATTCCAATAACAAGCAGATTCATGCAAACAACATCAGTCAGGGCAGCTAAAGACTCAGCAAAAAACGTGCAAGATCTTGAGATTCGCAGTTAAACAATCGCGAACAAGACAGCTTGCCAATCAAGCGAGGCCGCAAAACAGGCGGCGATTTTACCAAGATGCCAACGAAATGTGGATTTTATTAGTAGCCATTGGGATAAGATAGGTGGTGAAGCCGGTCAAATGAGCCGATAAATGCCCCTTGGGCTGCGAGGCAGCCATGCTAATATGAGCCCAAAATCCACCATATGATATTAACAATGCGCCGTTTTCTACCCCTCGCCCTCAGCAGCCTGCTATTGGCCGCCTGCGCGACACCCGCCACACCGCCCCCGCCTGAAGCGCCCACAGTAGACGACAAAGCGGCAGTAACACGTCCCTTTCCAGACGACGCGGTCTACGACTTACTCGTCGCCGAAGTGGCGCTGCGACAGCACGACATCGCTACCGCATTGCAGCACTATGCCACCCAGGCCAGAAAGACCGGCGACCTCGATCTGATTGAAACGGCCGCGCGATTGGCCCGCTACGTCGACAACGAGCCCCTTGCCATCGAGTTTGCCCAGCAGTGGATACAACAGCAGGACGACACCGCCGAACCTCACTTCATCCTCGCCATGGCCCTCTCCCACCAAAAGCGCCCACTGGCAGCTCTGCCTCACATGGCCCGGGTGTTGGAGCTGGGAGGAAACAGTAATTTCGCTGCCCTTGCCGCGACTGCGCTGTCATTGAATGAAGCCGATCAAGCGAATTTCTATACTGAATTAAGTGAGCTAGCCGCCACTCACCCGAGCGAGCCAACCATTAAAATAGCCCGCGCGCTGATGCTCCAGTATCGAGGCGATGCCGAGACCGCGCTCACCGTGATAAAAGAAGTCTTGAGCGAAGAGCCGGACAACGCCCACGCCCTTCTCATTGAAACCCGAACCCTGCTGCAACTTGGCCGCCGCGACGAGGCCATCGCCCAACTCAAATACGCCGTCGACCAACACCCGCGACACAAGCAGCTTCGGCACGACCTGGCCCGCACACTGGTAAAAGAGGATATCTTCCAGGCCAAGGCGCATTACGAGGTTCTGGTGAACCAGAACCCCAACGACAGCGATCTACTGCTTGAACTGATGCTAATCAACCGCGAAATCGGCAATAACGCCGACGCGACAGCGCAACTGCAAACCCTGAGCAAAGACCCCGCCGGCCGCAGCCGCGCAAACTATTTGCTTGGACGCCTCGCAGAAGAGGACCAAAACTGGCCCGACGCCATGCGCTACTATGAGCAGGCGACCGGCAGCGCAGAATTCGATCCGGCCAGCCGCAGACTGGCCAGCATCAGCCTGGCCTCAGAAGGGGATGAAAAAGCACTGGAACGTCTGAAGACGCTGCGCCTGGCCAATCCGCAATACGCACCGACCATCTACCTTCTAGAAGCCGAAGTCTTGCGCAAATCCGATCAGCGCAAACGCGGCTTCAATTTGCTCACAGGAGCAATCAAGGCTTACCCGGACGAGATTCAACTACGCTACGCCCGCTCATTATTCGCTGAACGCATGGGGAATATTGCCGCGGTCGAAGAAGACCTGCGCCATATCATCGACCTGGAGCCTGACAATGCGGCCGCATTAAACGCCCTGGGCTACTCCCTCGCCAATTTGACGTCCCGTCTCGACGAAGCTGAAGCCCTGGTACGCCGAGCACTGGCACTGACACCCGACGACGCTGCGGTTATCGACAGCCTGGGCTGGATTCTCTTCCTGAAAGGCGATATCACCACTGCGGCGGAACTGCTCGGCAAAGCCTTTTCCCTAAGCGCCGACCACGAAATTGCCGCACATTATGGCGAAGCACTCTGGCACCTGGATAAAAAGGAAGAGGCGCGCGCCGCATGGCGGGCGGGGCTCAAGGACAAGCCTGACAGCTCCGTCATCCTCGACACACTTAAACGCCTGCAACTCATTGATGAATAACATGCATCGTATCGTCCTGGTTATCGCCGCCCTGGCGCTCGCCGCATGTAGCAGCCCGGGAACGATCAACGGCAGCCCACAGGGTGAACACTGGCAACTCCAGGGGCGTATTGGGCTCTGGCTCGACGACCGGCAGGAAAGCGGTAATATTGATTGGCGCCAGTGCGGCGATAACTCAGCCCAGCTGCGTATCAGCGGCCCCCTCGGCGTGGGTGGTTTTGAAATTCGCAGCAACAAAAACGGCGCCGAGCTGCAGCAGGGTGACGCAACTTTCCATGCCGGCAGCATAGAGGAGCTCGCCTATCAGGCCGGCTGGCCGGTTCCAGTGCAGGCCTTGCAATATTGGGTGCGCGGCAAAGCTGCCCCAGGCGCGCCACTGCGAGGAGAACTTGACCAGGCGGGCAGACTAAAAGCCCTTGAGCAGTACGGCTGGCAAATCCGCTACCTGGACTATTTCAATAGCGCCGAAAAGCTCCCAACCAAAATCGAAGCCACAAAAGATCAGCAGCGGATTAAGCTGATAATTCGCAATTGGAATGAACCTGACTGCCCCTGATGTTTGACCTTAGCCTGCCCTGTCCCGCCAAAATAAACCTGTTCCTGCGCATCACCGGGCGCAGAGCAAATGGTTACCACGACCTGCAAACCGTCTTCCAATTACTGGATTACGGTGACACCCTGCATTTGCAGCTTAGAGGCGATAACAATGTTGTGCTCGCCACGCCGCTACCCGGTGTCAACGACGAAGATAATCTGATTGTGCGCGCCGCCAGACTTCTGCAACAACTGACCGGCTGCCAAAAAGGCGCGGCGCTTCATCTGGAAAAACGCCTGCCCATGGGCGGCGGCATCGGCGGCGGAAGCTCAGACGCCGCTACCGCCCTATTGGGACTCAACACCCTCTGGCAACTCAACCTGGACATAGACACCCTCGCGGAGCTCGGCCTGAAATTAGGCGCCGATGTGCCGGTGTTTGTACGCGGACACACTGCCTGGGCGGAAGGCCTGGGTGAAATTCTCACCCCAATCAACACCGCCGAATGCTACTTTGTTGTACTCCGTCCCCCCTGCGAAGTCTCCACTGCAGAAATTTTTTGTAATGAACAATTGACACGCCGTGAAGCACCCCTCAAAATAGCGGCCTTTCTTGAGGGGCACCTGGGAAACAGCTGCGAAAATTTAGTTCGCAAACTTTACCCAGAAGTTGATAAGGCCTTGATTTGGCTGGATCAATTTGCTCAAGCACAGCTTACTGGCACAGGCTCATGTGTGTTCGCTAGCTTTGCAAACAAGAACGAGGCAGAACACGTTTTTGCGCAACGACCAGCTTCATTTTCGGGCTTCGTTGCTAAGGCAGTAAATACCTCTCCACTGCACAAAACGTTGAGTCTGGAAACGCCTTCAGGCAATCCTGAATCGCGTTAAACGGTTAACTGGGGTGTCGCCAAGCGGCAAGGCACTGGGTTTTGATCCCAGCATTCGTAGGTTCGAATCCTTCCACCCCAGCCATTTTCTGGTCAAGCGTCGCCCAAGCGACTATCGACACCGGAAAACAGACTGACCCGGGCAACACATACTAAGACCCGGGTTCAGCACTTAGCCGCCAGCCACGATGCATACGCGAAGGCTGGCGACTCACACCCAGATACCTCACATAGCCTGACAGGACTAGCGCCGTGCACAATATGATGGTCTTTACCGGCAACGCCAATCGCGAGCTGGCCAACAAAGTCGCCGAACAACTCGCCATCCCTCTCGGCAACGCCACCGTCAGCAAGTTCAGCGATGGGGAAATCTTTGTAGAAATTAACGAAAACGTTCGGGGTGCCGACGTTTTCCTGCTGCAGTCCACCTGCGCGCCGACCAATGACAACCTGATGGAACTCGTTGTCATGGCTGACGCAATGCGCCGCGCTTCCGCCGGTCGTATCACCGCAGTTGTCCCCTACTTCGGCTACGCTCGCCAGGATCGCCGCGTGCGCTCCCAGCGCGTACCCATCTCTGCCAAGGTCGTGGCAGATATTTTGAGCGGCGTGGGCATCAACCGCGTTCTCACCGTTGACCTTCACGCCGAGCAGATCCAAGGTTTCTTTGATATGCCTGTAGACAACGTCTACGGTTCACCCATTCTGCTTGACGACATCACCCGCCAGAACTACCAGGACCAAATGGTCGTTTCTCCCGATATTGGTGGTGTGGTTCGCGCCCGCGCGGTCGCCAAACAGCTTAATGATGCAGACCTGGCCATTATCGACAAGCGCCGCCCCAAAGCAGGTGTCGCGCAAGTCATGCATATTATTGGTGAAGTTGAAGGCAAAACCTGTCTGCTGGTTGACGATATGGTCGACACGGCCGGCACACTCTGCAAAGCCGCAGAGGCACTGAAGAACAATGGCGCGGCAAAGGTTGTGGCCTACTGTACACATCCTGTATTATCCGGGCCCGCTGTTGACAACATCAACAGCTCACAACTGGACGAACTGGTCGTCACCGACACCATTCCGCTGTCTGATGCCGCCGCCCAGTGCACCAAGATCCGCCAGTTAACCCTGGCAAACCTGCTGGCCGAATCAATGCGACGGGTCAGCAACGAAGAGTCGATCAGCGCCCTGTTCCGCTAACGCCAACAGCGCTGCTTCGACATTCACCGCCGGACTGGTCGCAAGTCCGGCGGTTTTTCGCTTTTATAGGAGACCCAAAATGAGCGAATACACTATTAGCGCAAACGCGCGTCAAGACGTTGGGAAAGGTGCGAGCCGCCGCCTTCGTCGCGAGCAAGGCCTGGTACCGGCCATTGTTTACGGCGCGAACAAAGAACCTCAGATGATCAGCATCGCCCACAAGGACCTGCTCTGGTTCCTGGACGACGAAGCGTTCTTCACCTCCATCCTGACTCTGGATGTTGATGGCAGCAAAGAGTCTGTGGTCCTGAAAGATCTGCACCGCCACCCTGCAAAAGCTGTGGTTCTGCACGCAGACTTCCTGCGCGTTAGCGCAGACACCAAGATCACTCTGCACGTACCGCTGCACTTCCTGAACGAAGAAAGCTGCATCGGCGTAAAAATGCAGGGCGGCAACATCACCCACGCGATGACTGACATCGAAGTGTCCTGTCTGCCAAAAGATCTGCCTGAGTTCATCGAAGTCGATCTGAAAGACGTCGAAGCCGGCACTACCCTGCACATCTCTGACCTGAAGCTGCCTGAAGGTGTTGAAAGCACTGCTCTGGCACTGGGTGAAGACCACGACTCTGGCGTGGTAACTGTTCACACTCCACGCGGTGGCGCAGCAGCAGATGACGAAGGCGAAGAAGCCGCAAGCGAAGAATAATCCGGGTAACCGGTAACCAGGTGCCCCATTGGACGCAATAAAGCTGATAGTCGGACTCGCC
>JBFEVY010000107.1:0-10118 GCA_041546665.1 Spongiibacteraceae bacterium
AACACCATGAACCAGTTCGGCTAATGCTGACACTGTGATTCACTACGGTGTATAAAGAAAGGGCGGCAGCGATGTCGCCCTTTTTTTGTTGTTACGCCGAATGCAAACGGAAGCCGGGCCGGCCTGAGCCCTGCTGCCAGCAGATGAATTCCGCTAAAGGAGACCTCCATGCAAATTTCCACCCCGGACCTCTGTGACGAACACGGCGACGCAGTCAGCGTTCTCGAACTGCCCCTGCGCCACTACGGTGGCCACCAGAATTTTTTTGGCGAAGTCGCCACCATCAAATGCTTTGAAGACAATTCGCTGGTTGCCGACCTGGTAAAAACACCCGGCCACGGACGCGTTCTGGTTGTCGACGGCGGCGCCTCACCGCGACGCTCACTCCTCGGTGACAATCTCGCCCGCGCCGCCAGTGACAACGGCTGGGCAGGCATAGTGATCTACGGTTACCTGCGCGATGTCGAAGAAATTGCCGGCATGCCCATCGGCGTGATGGCACTGGGCAGCGTCCCGCGCAAAACTGAAAAACGCGGTGAAGGCCGTGCCGGGATTGCGCTGGAATTTGGCGGCTGCCAGATCGCCCCGGGATATTTCCTGTACGCTGACCAAACTGGTGTTATCCTCAGCACCTCATCCCTTACAGACAACAACTAGTACGGTCCCTCATGAAACTCGGCCTTCTTCTTGGATACTCCGGCGCAGAATTGAAGCTGCCCATGGATCAGGTTCACCACGCCGAATCACTCGGCTTCGACTCGGTATGGACCGCCGAAGCCTACGGCTCTGACGCAATCAGCACTGCAGCCTGGATTCTCGCCCAAACCAAAACGATCAAGGTCGGCACCGGCATTATGCAAATGCCGGCGCGCACTCCAGCGCTCAGCGCTATGACCGCGATGAGCCTGGATGCACTCTCGGGAGGCCGTTTCATTGTCGGCCTGGGCGCCTCGGGACCTCAGGTTGTAGAAGGCTGGCACGGCGTACCCTACGGCAAACCGATGACCCGCACCCGCGAGTACATCGAGATTATGCGGCAGATTTTCCGCCGCGAGGGGCCGCTGGAATTCCAGGGAGAGATGTACCAGGTGCCTAATAAAGGCCCAGGCACAACCGGCCTGGGCAAACCCTTGAAGTCGATCCTGCACGGCGACCCCAATATTCCGATCTACACGGCGTCGATAACACCGAAGGGTGTTGCCACCGCCGCAGAAATTGCCGACGGCTTCTTTCCCGTCTGGCAGGATCCCGACAAGTTTCACGTGTTCGCTGCCGATATTCAGCGCGGCCTGGAAAAGGGCCAACGCCAGGCCAGCGACTTCACCATCGCCCCCTATGTCGGCGTGATCATGGACGACAATATCGACGGCTGCCGATATTTCATCAAAGATTTTCTGGCCCTGTATATTGGCGGCATGGGCGCCAAGAACAAAAACTTCTACACCGACTACGCCACCCGTATGGGTTACGGTGACGCGGCGGAACAAATTCAGGATTTGTACCTGGCCGGCAAAAAAGACCAGGCCCGGGACGCGGTGCCCGACTCACTGGTCGACGAAGTTGCCCTGGTCGGCCCGGAAGCGCGAATTCGCGAGCGCGCCCAGGACTGGAAGGCCGCCGCTGCCCGTGGCGAGGTCGGCAGTATGCTGGTAAATTGCCAGCAAGCCGAGGCCAGAGAAGTCCTCGCCGACTGTTTCCTATAAGACTGAGCGTGACTACGCCTCGCGCAAACCAGGAGCTACAACCACTGTGACCGCAGTAACCCGTCGCCTCGCCATGGCAATCTTGAACGGCTTCGATGCCTTTTTTGCCGAATTCAAAAATATCACCCTGGGTGCACAGGCACGCTTCGAAGCCGCCGACTGGCATGGCGGCCAGAAGGCCATGCGCGACCGACTCGACCTGTGGAAGCAAAAGCGCGCTATTGTCGCCGAAGCGGCCACCACCATCACCGGCGGCACAATTACCAACCGCGACCACTGGGAAATTGCCAAACAGGAGTACGCCGAGCTTATTCAGGATCACGACAATTTTGAAATTGCCCAATCCTTTTTCAACTCAATCTACTGCTATGTTTTTGAACACGAGAAAATTCTCGAGCGCCACACCTTTGCGCTGACTCAGGTCCATCGCGGTCAAATCGACAGCGGACGCATTCTCAACCGACACCAGTTCAAAGGCGACAATGTCGCCGACATCATTCGCAAGTTACTGCAAAGCTGCGAATTCAATATTCCCTGGGAAGACCAAGAGCGGGACGTACAGTACATTCACGATGTCGTGAACACGGAATTGCTGCCGCGTCTCCCCGAGAACGCCGGCGAAGTCTGGGTGGAATCACTCGAATCCCTGTTCTTCCGCAACAAAGCGGCCTACCTTGTCGGGCGTATTGTCAGCGGCAGCATCAACCGCCCCTTTGTTCTGCCCATCCTCCACTCTGAGGAAGGTTCGGTGTTTGTCGACACCCTGCTCTACGACCCCGACGATATTTCCATCCTGTTCAGTTTCAGCCGCAGCTACTTCATGGTCGACGCCTCAATTCCCTCTGAGTACGTTGCCTTTCTGCACTGCCTGATGCCGCACAAGGAAATCTTCGAGCTGTACAACGCTCTCGGTATGCCGAAACACGGCAAAACCGAGTTCTACCGTTTTGCTGTGGGCGACACCCTAAAAAGCGATCAGCCTTATATTATCGCCCCCGGCATTAAAGGCATGGTCATGCTGGTATTTACCCGGCCGGATTTTGACTACGTCTACAAGGTTATCAAGGATCGCTTCACGCCCCCCAAGGAAATGACCCACGAACACGTGAGACAGTGTTATCGACTGGTAAAGCGTTGGGATCGCGGCGGGCGCATGGCCGATACCCAGGAATTCAACAAGCTGGCCTTTGACCGGCGCCGCTTTTCCGACGAGCTAATGGAAGAACTGTACAAGGAAGCCCCATCTCTCATTGAGGAACACGGCAACGTACTGATTCTGAAGCATGTTTATATCGAACGGAAAATGATTCCCTTGAACCTGTATTTGAAAGACGCCAATGAAGAGCAGCTCTACAGCGTTATGGACGAATACGGCAAGGCCATCAAACAGCTCGCCGCGGGCAATCTGTTTCCCGGCGATATGCTGCTGAAAAACTTTGGCGTGACCCGTCACGGCAGGGTGGTATTTTACGACTACGACGAAATTTGTCCGCTGACCGACTGCAACTTCCGCAAGCTACCCGAACCGCAAACCGAAGAACAGGAAATGGCCACCCACCCTTGGTACGAGGTCAAACCGGAGGATGTCTTCCCCGAGGAATTCCGGCTGTTCTTCTCCGGCAACCAACGCGCCAAAAAGGTATTTGATTCGCTGCACAGCGACCTGTACGACCCCGAATACTGGCGCGAGCTACAGGCAAAAATTCGCAACGGCTATGTCGCAGACGTATTCCCGTATCGGAAAAAACAGCGCTTTCAGCAGCGAGAGGAAGGCGCAAACAGTCAGAACAGCGACGGCTGAGCGGCCAGGCAGCGGACTTAGGCGAGGGCCAGAACTAGGACTCCAGCAAAAAGGTTACCGGCCCGTCGTTAAGCAGACTGATCTGCATATCCGCCGCAAATTGCCCCGCCGCAACCGGGGCATGGTGCTCGCGTAAACTCGCCAAGGCATAGTCATACAAGGCCTCGGCCTGCGCCGGACTGGCAGCGGTGGAAAAACCAGGGCGGCGCCCCTTCGCCGTTTCTGCTGCGAGGGTAAACTGGGACACCAGCAACACACCACCACCAATATCCGCAACGGACAGATTCATCTTCCCTTCAGGGTCAGCAAACACCCGATAATTCAGCATCCGCGCCATCATTTTCTCCACGCCCGCTTCGTCGTCGTGCTTTTCCAGACCGAGAAACACCAGCAAACCGCGGTCAATTTCACCAACCACCTCACCCGCTACTTCTACCTTCGCAAACGCCACTCGCTGTAATAACGCCTTCATCAGCTAAACACTTACCCCCGCGGATTCACGCGTCATCTTCAGTAAAACCATCACCCAGCAAGTCGGCCATTTCGTTTGTCGCCTTCACCAGCGCGTCGGCAACACTGGGCTCAAAGGCCGAGTGCCCGGCATCGCGAATAATGTGCAGCTCAGACTCGGGCCAGCGCGAATGGAGTTCAACTGCATTTTCCAGCGGGCACACCATATCGTAGCGCCCATGAACGATGATGCCCGGAACATCGGCAATAACAGCCATATTATCCAGGAGCTGGTTGTCTTCCATAAACACACCATTCACAAAATAGTGCGACTCGATATGCGCCATCGCCACCGCAAAGTGGGTATCGAGCATCCCCTCTTCCAATTCATGGTTCGGGCGCAAAGTTGAACAACGCGCCTCCCAATGGGTCCAGGCCTTCGCGGCCGACATACTGGCCAACTCATTGTCGCCGTGCAATACGCGATAGTAGGCGGCAATCCAGTTTTCTCCCGGCTCGCGCTCAACCGTCCCGGCAAAATCCTGCCAATAATCGGGAAACACCCGGCTCGCTCCACCTTCGTCGTAAAACCAGTCAAGCTCCTGCTGCCGACACAGGAAGATTCCCCGCAGCACCATACCGAGAACCCGTCCGGGGTACGCCTGGGCATAGGCCAGACTCAGCATCGACCCCCAGGAGCCGCCAAACAGTACCCAGCGCTGAATGCCAAGCAATTCGCGAATCGCCTCCATATCCGCAATAAGCGCCTGAGTGGTATTGTCACTCAGACAGGCATGGGGTTCGGAATGGCCGCAGCCACGCTGATCAAACAAGATAATGCGGTAGCGCTGAGGATTAAAAAAGCAACGCGCCTTGGGCGAACACCCACCCCCGGGCCCGCCGTGCACGAACAACACCGGAATGCCGTCCGGGTTACCGGACTCTTCGATATACAGATTATGTGGCGGAGTCACCGCCAGGCGGTGGGTTTTGTAGGGCTTGATATCGGGATACAAAGCGATCATCGGAGGCGTCCTTTACTATGCTAAATCAGTGTAGCACAGCAGTAATCCATGTCCCGATGAGAAAATGTGTCGAAGCGACACAGCAAAAAAAGAGTAGGAAATAGCGGGTCACAGCTGTGACCCGCTTTGGTTAATCCAGCTTATTTGGCAGCGCGCTTGCGCTCGTTTTCGGTGAGCAGTTTCTTGCGCAGACGAATGCTTTGAGGAGTAACTTCTACCAGCTCGTCGTCTTCGATAAATTCCAGCGCTTGCTCAAGGGTATGACGTACCGGCGGGGTCAGCGTCAACGCCTCATCCGAGCCAGACGCGCGGACGTTGGTCAGCTGCTTGCCTTTGGTCGGGTTAACCACCAGGTCATTGGCACGGCTGTGTAGACCGATGATCTGCCCCTCGTAAATTTCTTCCGCATGACCAAGGAACAAACGACCGCGATCCTGCAGGTTAAACAGACCGTAGCTGAGGGTTTTACCCTTGACCATGGAAACCAGCACGCCGTTTTGACGACCGGCA
Organism: Spongiibacteraceae bacterium; assembly: GCA_041546665.1. Classification (GTDB taxonomy): domain Bacteria; phylum Pseudomonadota; class Gammaproteobacteria; order Pseudomonadales; family Spongiibacteraceae; genus Spongiibacter. Next base: position 5,490 of record JBFEVY010000107.1, read on the forward strand.
AGTTCGCCGCCTTTGACTTCACCATAGTGGTCAAACACGGTAGTCATAATACCGCTGCCCGAAGTCAGAGTCAGAAACTGGCCACGGAAACCGATCAGGCCACGCGCGGGCGCCATGAATTCCAGCTTCACCCGGCCTTTGCCGTCGGGCTCCATATTGGTCAGCTCCGCTTTGCGCAAGCCGAGCTCTTCCATGATCGCGCCCTGGTGTTGCTCTTCAATATCGATCACCACCTGCTCAAACGGCTCCATCATCACGCCGTCGATTTCTTTCTGAACCACCTCAGGACGGGAAACGCCAAGCTCGAAGCCTTCACGGCGCATGGTTTCAATCAGTACCGACAGGTGCAGCTCACCGCGACCGGAGACTTTGAATTTGTCGGGAGAATCACCCTGCTCAACGCGCAATGCCACGTTGTGAATCAGCTCCTGATCGAGGCGATCCTTGATATTGCGGCTGGTGATGTACTTACCTTCAAGACCGGCAAAGGGTGAGTCATTAACCTGGAAGGTCATGCTTACTGTAGGCTCATCAACAGTCAGCGGCGGCAGAGCCTCTGGAGTGCTTGGCGTACAAATGGTATCGGAGATGCTCAAGCCCTCGATGCCGGTGATACAAACAATATCCCCCGCCTGAGCCTTTTCCACCTCGACACGCTCCAGGCCGTGGTAGCCCATAACCGTCAGCACGCGACCTTTGCGCTGCTTACCGTCGGCGCCCACGATCACAACCTGCTCATTGGGCTGCATGCTTCCGCGTGTAATACGACCTACACCGATAACGCCTACGTAGCTGTTGTAGTCCAGCGCCGACACCTGCATTTGCAGCGGGCCGTTCACATCGACATCAGGCACAGGCACTTTGTCGACAATCATCTCAAACAGCGGCGTCATATCGTCGGCCAGGTCATCGGCATCCATACCGGCAATGCCGTTCAGGGCAGAAGCGTAGATAACCGGAAAGTCGAGCTGCTCATCGGTACCGCCCAGGCGGTCAAACAAATCAAACACCTGATCGATAACCCAGTCAGGGCGCGCACCGGGGCGGTCAACCTTGTTCACCACCACAATAGGCTTCAAACCACGCTCGAAGGCTTTCTGAGTAACAAAACGGGTCTGAGGCATCGGGCCGTCGACCGCATCGACCAGCAACAGCACGCTGTCCACCATCGACAACACCCGCTCTACCTCACCACCGAAGTCGGCGTGCCCAGGGGTGTCGACGATATTGATCCGGTAGCCGTTCCACTGGATCGCAGTATTTTTAGCCAGGATGGTAATGCCGCGCTCTTTTTCCTGGTCATTGGAATCCATGACCCGCTCAGTGTCCTGATTGCGGCGATCTAGAGTGCCCGACTGGCTCAGCAGTTTATCAACCAGGGTGGTTTTGCCGTGGTCAACGTGGGCGATAATGGCGATATTACGCAGCTTTTCAATCATGGACTTCGGTCGTCATTGGGTAAAAGGCCGCGCATTATACACCAGCGTCTGCAATCGGGCAGCCGCAAATCGTGTAAATACGCGCCAATGCAACATAATTACACAGCGATTTTTGCCGGGCTTGGGGGACCTGCATTTTATCGCTACAATTCCCCATTCTCCCCAAAACAACAATCCGATACAGAACTGGACCCGAGATATGGATAATCAGCCCAGCCCCGACGGGAACGCCATTACCTGGAAATCCCGCTGGACCTTCGTGCTGGCCGCCACCGGCTCCGCAGTGGGCCTCGGCAATATCTGGAAATTCCCCTATATCACCGGTGAAAACGGCGGCGGCGCGTTTGTACTGGTTTATCTCGGCTGTATTCTGTTAATTGGCATTCCCGTCATGATCGCCGAAATCATGACAGGTCGTACCGGTCGCAGCGACCCAGCACACAGCATGTACACCCTCGCCACCCAGGAGGGGCGCTCGCCGCTGTGGGGCATTGTCGGCGGCATGGGCATGATCGCGGGCCTGATGATCATGATGTTCTACAGCGTGGTCGCCGGCTGGGCTCTTGAGTACGTTGCCCAGAGCGTAACCGGCCAATACAGCAGTCAGACCCCCGCCGAAATCGAAGCCAGCTTTGGTGCGCTGCTCGCAAGCAGCCCCCGACAATTGGTCTGGCACACCCTGTTCAGCCTGATGACGGCCGCCATTGTCGCCGCCGGAGTCACCAAAGGCATCGGCCGAACGGTCGACGTGATGATGCCCATGCTGTTCGTCTGCCTGGCATTGCTGGTGGGGTACAGTGCCGTGGAAGGCGATTTTAGCGCCGGCCTGCACTTCATGTTCGACACCGACTTCAGCCGCCTGACCGCAGACTCCATACTTATCGCCATGGGCCACGCCTTTTTCACCCTGAGCCTGGGGATGGGCGCCATCATGGCCTACGGCGCTTATTTCCCAGGCCACGCATCGATTGGTAAAACCGTACTCACCATCGCATCCCTGGACACCATCATCGCTCTGCTCGCCGGCATGGCCATGTTCCCTCTGGTGTTTGCCAACGGCCTGACGCCCGGCCAGGGTCCCGGACTGATGTTTGTCACCCTGCCGATTGCCTTTTCCAATATTCCCGGCGGCGCCATCGTCGGCGGACTGTTTTTCTTTCTGGTGAGCATCGCCGCACTGAGTTCCTCGATCTCCCTGATTGAGCCCGGCGTGGCCGGCCTCAATAAACTCGGCATCCCCCGGTTCGCCTCCACCTTAGGCTTGACCCTGATCGCGTGGATCGGCGGCGTCGCCAGCATCCAGTACGGCGCCGTATTTAACGCTCTAGACTACATTACCGCGAACATCATGCTACCACTGGGCGGACTCATGATTGCGCTCTTTGTGGGCTGGGCACTACCCGGCCGCCGAGTACTCGACGAAACCGGTATGGCAGGCGGCCCAGGCTATCAGGCCTGGTATTTCGTCTTGCGATTTATCGCCCCGATCGGCATCCTGCTCGTCTTTATGAACAGCCTTGGCCTGTTCAAGTTCTTCAGCGATTGATTCAAACAGCGAGCTCAAGCACGTAAGCCAATCAACCGACCCACGCAACCCACCATAATAAGGGAATCGATTTGCGCAATAACACCCTTCGAATTTTTATTCTGGCCAGCTTGCTGCTGTTTGGCGCCCTGTATTTTTACAGTGGCCAGGTGGAAGATCACTATCGCGACAATGCCACCAAATTTCTCAGAGTCGCCCTGAGCGATATCTCCAGCTGGGAAATCGAACCTCTCAGATCACGCCTGTCCCGCGACACCGTCGACGCCGTCAGCAACGAAAGCCTGCGCAAACTGCTGGACCACTACCGGCATCTGGGAGCATTTCAATCGATGGAAGAGCCGGTTTTCTCTCGGGTCAGCGGCGCGCTGTCAGTGTTCGCCGACAAGCCCCGACTGGGCTATAGCAGCCGAGTGCAGTTTGAGCACGGCAGCGCTATCATGACCGCCACCCTGACGGTAGAAGATCAGCATTTCCGCTTTTACAACCTGAGCTTTGGCGAAAGCCAGGCGAATCAAGAATAGACCTAGACCTGCCCCAGAGCCTGGCGCGCAGAGGGCGGAAACGGCCTGGAACAGCGCGCCTCTGAATCAAAGCAGATCATCACTGCCTCACCCTCGGCAATCAGGGCGTCGTCATCCGTCGAGTACAGCGCCTGCCTGAGGGTCAGGCTGCTGGTCCCCAGCTTGATCAATTCCAACACCACCTTAAGCGGCTTGCCGTGCTTCCACTCCCGCACGTAACGCAGGTTAATTGCGCCAATGACCAGGTCCGCCGCCGCGACAAACTCGGCCCCCAAACCGCCTTCTTTAATCCAGCACACCCGCGCTTCTTCGCAGTACCGGAAGTATTGGACATGATTGACGTGGCCCGCCATATCCTGATCTGACCAGAAAGGATGGACCTGCATTTCGTAAAGGCGCTGATTTGGCGATGTCGCTGTCATTTTGGTCGGTACACCTTCACATTGGTAAAGCCCTGCTCAACAAGGTGAGAGGCGTGCAAGCGGCTCATCACGCCTTTCTCGCAGTACAAAAGATAGGTCACAGAAGCATCCAACTCCGCAAAGCGGCGATGCAATTCGTAAAAAGGAATAGCCTGCACCTCCGCCCCCGGCACAGTTAAAGCGTGGCGCTCCACCTCGTCGGGGTGCCGCACGTCGAGCACAATCGAACCCGGCAGGGGAATTGGCAGCACCTCGACATCCGCGACCTGCAGCTCCTCGTCGGCAAGCTGATCAATATTGGTATACACCGCCTTGGACACCGCCTGCTCCAGCACCGAGAAATCGAACTTCTCTTCCTGCTCTGCGATGCGCTCGGGGCGCGCCCGGGTGGTGGGCTTCACCGAAATCACACCACAGTATTCCGGCATCGCCGCGGCAAACTCCTCAGTGCCGATTTTCGCCGCAGTGCGAATGATGTCTTCCTTATCAGACATAATTAGCGGTCGCAGCACCAGAGTATCCGTGACGCTATCAATCACCGACAGGTTCTGCAGGGTCTGGCTCGACACCTGGGCGACACTTTCACCGGTTACCAGCGCCGGCGCTTCCAGCTGCGCCGCCACCTGCGACGCCGCACGCAACATCATCCGCTTCAGGATGACGCCCATCTGAGAGTTTTCAACATTTTTCAGGATTTCGGC
>JBFEVY010000372.1:0-3170 GCA_041546665.1 Spongiibacteraceae bacterium
AAACCACCTTGCTTGACGGTGCAGCGGAATTGAATATCGCCGCGTTCTATACTGAGTACGACGACCTTCAAGTTAGTATATTTGACGGTACGCTCGGCTTTAACGTCGGTAACGCGGGTGCCGCAAGGACCATGGGTATTGAATTTGATGGCCGGATGGCAATTACTGAAAGCCTGATGTTAACCGGTGCGATGGCCTTCCTTGATTTTGAATTCACTGACTACCCCAATGGCCAGTGTTATCAAGGACAGACGCCGGACACCATTGTTGATGGCAATCCCTACTGTGACTACAAGGGGATGACCAACCAGTACGTTGCTGACTATTCCGGTAACGTATCGCTGATTCATACCACTATGTTGAGTTCAGATCTTGAGCTGCGAAGTGCCTTGGACATGGTTTTCACCGGCGAATATAACTCTTCTCAAAACCTGGATCCGAGTCAGGAACAGGATGCCTACCAAAAGCTGAATATGCGGGTGGCCTTGGCTGACGTGTCTGCTGGATGGGAGGTTGCGGTGCTGGTTAAAAACCTGACCGATGAGGAAACCGTTTCCTATTCAAATGATACGCCGCTGTCTAACAGTGTATTTGGCTCGGTGGGTCACTATGGCTTTGTTGAGGCACCGCGTTCCATCGGTATTCAGGGTACTTACCGCTGGTATTGATGATCGACTGAAAAGTCGTATGCTTGAACGCCGCAATTGCGGCGTTTTTTGTATCCGTGTATTACAAAAAGAAAACAGACAGGCGAGAGAAAGGAGCCCGGGTGAAAAGTAGTGACGAGCGCGTGCTGTGGGCTGCGCTGGCGAGTTTAAAATCGGGGCATTCAGGTTGGCTGTTTACCATTGCCGGTACCCATGGCGCCTCGCCGCGACCGCTCGGTTCGCTGATGTGGATGGATCGCGAAGGCGAAATTTGCGGGTCCTTGTCCGGGGGCTGTATCGAGGATGATTTGCTGGAAAAACTTCGCAGTGGAGAGCTGGTCGCGACACTGCCGGAAATTGTTGAATACGGTGTGACAGCAGAGGAAAACGAGCGCTTTGGTTTGCCTTGTGGTGGTCGCATGCGAATCTTGGTCGAAGCGTTGGACGGGCAGCATATTACCGGGATTGAACAGGTGTTGGGCGCATTAGAGGCGCGCCAATTGATTCGACGCCGCGTGTTGTTTAGCACGCCGCAGTGGCAGCTGGAGGCCACCACCCATTGTGAAAATCTCCTGTTGGATGAGCGGGGAGTGCAACAGGATTTTGGTCCGCATTATCAGTTATTGCTGGTCGGTGCTAACGAGCTGGCGCGTTGTATTGCTGAGATTGCCAATGCCATGGATTACCGGGTGTTGGTCTGTGATCCTCGGGAAGACCGTTGTGCACAGTGGTCGGTGGCCAATACCACGGTATTGCAGCAAATGCCCGATGATGCGGTGGCGGAATACGCCACCGACCGCCACAGCATTGTAATTACCCTGACCCACGATCCCAGAATTGACGATATGGCGCTGATGCAGGCGCTGACAGAAGATCTTTTCTATGTGGGGGCGTTGGGCAGTGAAAGAACCTCACTCAAACGGCGGGATCGATTGCTTGAGCTGGGTTTGACTGTGGCGCAAATTGCGCAGTTGCATGCGCCGGTTGGTTTGCCGATTGGTAGTAAGTCCGCGATGGAAATTGCTGTGGCTATTATCGCGGAACTCACCGCATTGCGCCGTGGCCGCGCGTTTGAAGCGGGCGAATTAGTGGGGCGTCAATGATTGGTTTATTGATCCTTGCCGCGGGTAAAAGCCGCCGTTACGGCCAGGACAAGCGTTTTGTAAAAATGCCGAAGGGCGGCGAAATTTTACCTGCGCTGATTCGGCGCGGTAACAAGGCCGGCCTCTCTGTGACCGTGGTCATTGATGCTGAAGACGATATTGCCGAGCGTCTTGACGCGAATTGCGTGCCGTCGCGTCGAGCCAACGGCGGGATGGGGTATAGTATAGCCGATGCCATCTCCGCGCTTATTGCGCAAGAATCCGCGAATGCGGAAATAAATGACGCCTGTGAAAGTGTGTTGATTATGCCCTCAGACTTGCCGCTGATTCGGATCGATTCGATACGTCAAGTGGCGGCGGCGGCCAGAGAGGACAATATTGTGGTACCGCATTGCTCAGGCCGACGCGGCCACCCGGTTGCGTTCGGTCGCCGGTTTTGGCCGGAGCTGGAGAAGCTTGAGGGTGATATTGGCGCGCGGGATATGATCGCTCGTCATTCTGACGCGGTGGTCCATCTTGAGCTGGAGGATACGGGTATCTGTGCCGATGGCGATACGCCGCAGCAGATGGCTGCATTATTTGCGCAAATGACGCCGCCCTGAACGCTGGTTTCTAGGTTGGTAGCAGGGCAATAAAAGCCTCTGCCGCGTTGGACAGGCTGCGATTGCGGTGGTGGACACAGCCCAGGGTGCGCGACAAACTTTGTCCCTGTAGGGAGATCGCTTTTACCGACTCGTCGAGCAGGGTTTCCGGCAGAATACTCCAGCCCAGGCCAATCGATACCATGACTTTGATCGTTTCCAGGTAATTGGTCGACATACCAATATCCATTTTCAACCCCGCTTCATCAAACAGGGTTTTGATGATTTGCCCGGTATAAGTGTTGAGCCCAGGAGGCAGGGCGGTGTGTTGTGCCAGAGTCGCAATGTCGACCGAGTCGAACTGTGCCAGCGGGTGGTCGAGTGACACCGCAATTGTCAGTGGGTCTTCCCATACGGAGATAAACTGCAGCTGTTCTTCCTTGCTGGGCGCCAGTGTAATCACGGCCAGGTCCATCTCGCCCTGAAGAATCAATTGGTGGGCCTGTTCGGAATCCATAAAATCGATGTCCAGATGCACCTCGGGGTAGCGTTTGGAATACTCCCTCAGTACCGGCGGTAGCCGGTGCAGGCCGATATGGTGACTGATTCCCATATTCAGCCGTCCTGCTACTTCCCCTTGAAGATCGTTGATCTGGCGCTGGGCTTCATAGATGTCGAGCAAAATCTTTCTGGCATTGGGCAGCAGGGCCCGCCCGGACTCTGTGAGGTGGACATGGCGGCCAATGCGGTCAAACAGCTTGCAGTCCAACTGCTGTTCCAGCGCGGCTATGCGTTTGCTTACCGCAGGCTGAGTCAGATGGAGGCGCTGGGCGGCCCCG
>JBFEVY010000296.1:0-4537 GCA_041546665.1 Spongiibacteraceae bacterium
CGATCATTATCCAGCACCGGCGGCGTCACACCCTCGGGCAGACGAGCCGCGACCTGGTCGATTTTGTCGCGGACTTCGGCCCAAACGCGGTCGGTGTCGTCCACCGCCACCTTATCTTCCAGCTCAACGATGATCACGCCAATACCAGCCTTGGATTTCGAGGTCACATGTTTGACCTCAGGCAAGACCCGCAACGCATGCTCCACGGGTTCTACCGCCAGGGTTTCCACCCGCTCGGCGCTGGCGCCGTCGAAGCGCAGTTGAATAAAGGCGTGGCGATTGCCAAACCGGGGGTCTTCCTGACGCGGCAGACCATTTACCGCCACCAGCCCTGATACCAGAATCAGGGCAATGGCCAGGGCAATCATTCTCGGATTATTGAGCATCGCTATTGCGCTCCACCACGCTCAGCGAAGCCTGCTGTGGCCGGGCCAGGCGAACGGTTTGCCCCGGCGCTATCTTGTGGGTACCAGCACTGACCAGGAGATCACCGTCAGCAAGCTCCCCTTCCACGTAAACCTTGCCCTTGTATTGATAAAGAGTGCGCACCGAGCGCTTGTGCACTTCGTAAACATCACCCGGCTCGGCCTCAACCAATTGATAGACCGCCCAGGTGCCCCGCACATCTTCAAGCAGCGCTTGCTTGGGCAACCAGAAACCTGCCTTGTCGCGCACTTCGGGCAGCAGCAGATAGAGGGTCTGACCGTCAGCTACCGGCGAGCCAGTGGGCAGACTGACCCGCACAGTTCGGGTCTGGGTCCGCCAATCCAGGTTACGGGAAACGGAGACAAGCGTAGCGGGAAGCGTGCCGAAGTCGCCGAAAACTTCCAGCGATTGCCCCAGTACCAGACCATCACCAAGTGTACCGGACACCCCGAATACCGCCTCATTGTCGGCCAGTTCAACCAACTGTAGCACCGGACTGCCCGCTTCGATAATCACACCGTCTTCAATCTGCAGACCCGCCACTTCGCCGGAAAACGGCGCGACCAGTGTGGCCTTGTTAAGATTGAGGGACACCCCGCGCAATTGCTCTTCAACCTGACGCTGCTTGGCTTCCGTCGCCTGCAGCGAGCTGCGGATATCATCGAGGTGACCGTCGGAAACATAGCCTTCTTTCGCCAGGGATTGATACCGTTTCAGATCACGGTTTAATTGTTCGATACGCGCCTGAACTTCGCGTTTGGCAGCGATTAATTCGTTGCGCTGAATATTGAGCGCCCGGGTGTCGAGCTTGGCCAGCGCCTGCCCTTCCACAACATGGTCACCGTCTTCTACATCGATGGAAGCAACCTGGCCGGAGAATTCAAAGGCAATATTGGCGCGCTTACCGCCCAGCACCCGACCGGCAAACATACGCTGAGCCTGATAGGCAGGCTGGCGTTCAACCACCAGGCTGGCAACAGCGGAGACATCCGCCGCACTCCATGAGCTCGCTGCAATAAAAATCGAGGGCACCAGGACGCGTTGCAAAAAATGTCTTACGTTGACCATCACCGCGGAACTCATAATAGACTGAAGAGTCCAGAATATAATTAAATCAAACTGGACTGTCCAGTTTGATTTAATTACTATGACGTTAGATTTGACTCCGAGGACACGGCAAGTTGGAACAATCAGTCGCGGCTATTCAGACCAAGCGAGGACGCTCCAAGAGCGAGGAAAAGCGCTCACAAATTATTGACGCGGCCGCTCAGCTGTTTGTTGAGCAGGGCTACGAAAATGTCAGCATGGACAATATTGCCAAGCAGGCCGGGGTATCAAAACAGACAGTCTACAGCCACTTTGGCACCAAAGAACAATTACTTAGCTACTCAATTGAAAGTAAAGTCGAGGAGTATCAGCTCGGCAGACCGAACTTGGACAGCAATACCGACCCCGAAAAATATCTCCAGGCCTTCTGCATTCACATGGCGGAGTTATTGATGAGTGACGCTGCCCTGGGCATGTATCGGGTCTGTGTGAGCGACGCGGGTCGCAGTGACGTGGGCAAGCTGTTCTGGGATGCCGGCCCGGTGAAAATCCGCGAACAACTGGCGACTTTCCTGCAGCAACAGTGCGATCGCAAGGTATTCAATATCCCGGATATCGAGATGGCCTGTGTCCAGTTAATCGCCATGTTGCATGGCGAAGTCCACTGTTGTGCAGTACTCGGACTCGGTGGCGATCAGGCAAAAATGTCTCTCAACGACTATGCCCTATCCTGCGCAGATTTGTTTTTGCGGGCTTACCGCATCCCCGCGTAAGGGATGCGGCGACACACTTAGCGGCCCAGAATACCCCGCGAAATCACCTCTTTCATGATCTCTGAGGTACCGGCATAGATCGTTTGAATCCGTGCGTCAGCGTAGAAGCGCGAGATGGGATACTCTGCGGTATAACCGTAGCCGCCAAATAATTGCAGGCACTCATTGACCACCCGGCACTGCATCTCGGTTGCAGTCAGTTTCACAATGGCAGCGTCTTCAGTGTTCATCTCACCGCGCTTGTACTTCGCAACACACTTCTCAACATAGGCGCGACACAATTCAATGTCCGCTTTCTGTTCAGCAATTTTAAAGCGCGTATTCTGGAAGCGGGCAATCTCCTGCCCGAAGGCCTTGCGCTCCTGAACATAATCCACTGTGATTTCCAGAGCACCCTGCGCGGACTCCACACCTTGCACCGCACAACCCAGGCGCTCGCGGGGCAGTTCCTGCATCAGATAGGCAAAGCCCTTGCCCTCTTCGCCCAGCAGTGCAGACGCGGGGACCCGCATATCCTGGAAGAACAACTCAGCGGTATCACTGCTGTGCTGGCCAATCTTTTCGATTTTTTTACCGCGGGAAAATCCCGGAGTGCTGGCATCAACCAGGAACAGGGAAATACCCTTGGCGCCCGCAGCGGCATCGGTCTTGGCACAGACAATCACCAGATCGGCGTGAATACCATTGGTGATAAAGACCTTGGAACCGTTAATTACGTATTCATCGCCTTCCCGTACTGCGGTTGTGCGCATTGCCGCCAGGTCACTACCGGCGCCGGGCTCGGTCATTGCGATGGCGCCAATGGCTTCGCCGCTGACCATCTTCGGCAGCCACTCATTTTTCTGTGCCTCGTTGCCAATATGGAAAATATAGGGCGCAACGATATTGGAGTGGATATTGTAGCCAGTCGCCAAACCACCAAAGCCGAGGCGGGACATCTCGCCCATTACCATAAATTGCACATCCAGACTGGCGCCGGCGGCGTCGTATTCTTCGGGCATATCGACACAAAGCAGGCCCGCCTGGCCCATGGTATTCCACACCTCGCGGGGAATCAGATGGGCTTTTTCCCACTCTTCAAAATGGGGACTGACCTCCTGCTCGAGAAACCGCAGTACCATATCCCGAAACAGTGCTAGTTCTTCGTTAATTGCCGACTGGTCCATTTATAAATCCCCCTTTGCGTAGAGTTAGGTGAATGCCATTGAGCGTAACCGGGCACTACAACCACCAAAGTCGGGCATTCTAGGAGAATTTGTCGAGGGTTTTTTGTGATTTTCGGCCAATATTCAGTGAATGCCGACCCAAAACGTCGTCAGCCCGGGCAATTCACCACCTTGCTAGAGACTAAGCGGCGAAGACCTGATTTTGCTCCGCTGTAGGCGCCGCAGATCTTGGAGGGCCTGTTCATCCCCGTCTGAGCGGTACTGACAGCGGGTGTACAGTTCGGTAACCTCCGCCAACCACCCCGCTGCATCCGGAGCAAATTCGCGTACTCGCTGCAGGTATTGCAACGGCGTCTCGCCCTGGCGCCGCGCTACCTTGTATTGACGAGCCAGTCGCTGACACGCCTTGATGTAATAGCGATCAGCGGGCGTACTCGCCGACCTTAGCGAAGGTCGAATCGCCCACAGTGCAACCAAAAGCAGAGGCAACGCGACAAACCCGGCCATGGCCAGCAGGATGCGTTGCATATCAATTTTTCCCAGCATGCCCAGCAACACACGATACTGGCTTTCGCTGTCGTAGTTCACTACCCATCGCGCCCAGGCGTAATTGATATTGTCGACGAACATCCGCAATTTTGTAGCCCAGGCAAAGCGCCGCAACGATAGCGGTGAACCGCCGAGGAAGCCCTGCTGCTCGCGCAACACCGCATCGGCCCCGCGCCGCACCCGGTCAGGCGACACCGTTGCGGTCGGATCCACCCGAACCCAGCCCTTATCGTCCAACCAGACCTCGGCCCAGGCGTGGGCGTCGGATTGATGAACCAACAGGTAATTCTGGTCACTATTGTATTCACCACCCTGATAGCCGATGACCACCCGGGCAGGCACCCCCGCTGCACGCATTAGAAAAACAAAACTGCCGGCGAAGTGCTCGCAAAACCCCTGTTGGCTCTGAAACAAAAATTCGTCGACATTATTTTCACCCAACAAGGGCGGCTCCCAGGTGTATGAAAAGCGGGAACTCCGATAAAAATCGAGGGCGGCGGCAAGCCGGCGCGCCGGCTCGGGATAGTGCATCTGCCAGTCCTGCGCCAGCGCCCGGGCTCGGGGGTTGGTGGTGCC
>JBFEVY010000133.1:0-8956 GCA_041546665.1 Spongiibacteraceae bacterium
GCCAGGCCGAGGCGACGATCGACAAGCCGTTCCTCCTCGCGCGGACGGTCGTCATCCGATAATTCCGTAGTAGAAGACTCCGAACTGGCGGCTAACGTGCCAGACACCCCGAATAAAGGAGTAAGAGAAACAATGTCAAAGTAATCAGGTGAAGTGAACGTGGCGGGAGGTACAGGAAAGGACAATTTACCTAGGTCTTGGAGCACATCCGCAACCCAATCTCGACCGCTTCTCGCAGTCAATAAACGATTCTTCACAACACTCCTCCAAAGTACTACCTACGCACCAACGGTCCAATATTCCTCGACTGGGTGTGAGCTCAACACTTACTGCTACGGTGACCTTAGGAGTCGCGCGCCGATTACGCCAATCGTCGAGTTGGCATTTTGAATATAACTCGTTATTAAAATTATGGGTAGTAGTGAGATGTATGAACATCTAACGCCACCCCAAAGTGTGACGGGCTAGACCATAATAGGTCGAGACAAAGGTGGTGAGGAGAGGGCTAAAGTGTGGCCTACTTAGGGGCGACTCGCAATACCAGCGCTCGTAAGTTGAGGGGCTGAAGACGCAAAGCGCCGACGACCGCACAACGCGGGAAACTGAGCGACGATATCAAAGGCCAGGCATTTGGCAAAAAATAGGGCATCCGCGTAACACGCTGAATGCCCTATAGAAAAATGGTCGGAACGGCAGGATTCGAACCTGCGACCCCCACACCCCCAGTGTGGTGCGCTACCAGACTGCGCTACGCCCCGAATATTGAGGGGGCGCATCATACCCCATCAGACACCGGCTGTGAACTACCTCTTGAGAACTTTTAGCAATTCTTCTAATTCGCCAATCATCTGTCTTATCAATTGCTTAGCCTGGGAGGCGTCGTCTTTCGCCACCTCGCCTGACATCCGCTGACGCGCACCGCCAATGGTATAGCCCTGCTCGTAAAGCAGACTGCGAATCTGGCGGATCATCAGGACGTCCTGATGTTGATAATAACGGCGGTTACCGCGTCTTTTCACCGGTGTGAGTTGCGGGAACTCCTGCTCCCAGTAACGCAACACATGCGGTTTGACACAGCACAGCTCGCTGACTTCACCGATGGTGAAATAGCGTTTCCCCGGAATCGGGGGTAATTCATCGTTATGACTTGGTTCCAGCATAGTCCTCTACCCTGGATTTCAATTTCTGCCCGGGGCGGAAGGTGACCACGCGCCGTGCAGAAATGGGAATTTCCTCACCCGTCTTTGGATTTCGACCGGGCCGCTGACTTTTATCGCGCAAATCAAAATTGCCGAAGCCGGAGATCTTCACCTGCTCGTTATTTTCGAGGCAATGGCGAATTTGCTCAAAAAACAACTCAACGAGCTCTTTCGCCTCACGCTTATTAAAGCCCAGCTCTTCGTAGAGCCGCTCGGCCATTTCCGCCTTGGTGAGGGACGTCATCTCACTATTTCCTTCGTCTTCAGTTCCTGAGACTGGCACCAAAACCTTGTTGCAGTGCCTCTACAACTGCCTCTACAGATTGGTTAACTTCTTCTTCGTTAAGAGTGCGCGATGAATCCCGATACGTCAAGCCTAGACCCAGACTTTTTCTTTCTGGATCAATACCTTTACCTTCATAAATATCAAAGAGCTTCAAGTTAACCAACTGCCCTCCAGCGGCCAGTTTCACACTATCCAGCACGTCCTGGGCGGCGGTTTCTCGCGGCACGATCACCGCCAGATCGCGGCGTACTTCCGGAAATTTCGACAAGGGCGTGAACTCGGGCACACGACGGCCGGTAAGCACACCCAGATCGATTTCGAACACATAAACCGGGTTCGCCAGATCCAGGGCCTTTTGTACGCTCGGGTGCAAGGCACCAATACGCCCCACTACCTTGCCATCACAGCTTACCGCCGCCGATTGGCCGGGATGCAGTGCCTTGAACGCCGCCCTCTCAAAACGGATATCGCCGGCGGCATTTGCCAACAGGGCTTCCAACTCACCTTTGAGGTCAAAGAAATCCACCAGGCTGGTATCCGAACTCCATTTTTCTGGCTCCCGACGCCCGGTTACCAGTGCAGCCAGTGTAGGGATCTGCTCCCCCTCACCCTTGCCGGTGAACCGCAGACCGACTTCAAACAGACGCTGACGCGGCTGCTGACGCTTGCTGTTGTACTGGGCGGTCTTGAGCAGGCCCGGCAACAGCGAGTCACGCATTACCGCCATATCCGCGCTGATGGGGTTCATCAGCTCAATTGCCTCACCCGTCTCAGAGAGCATGGCGTGCATCGCGGGATCAATGAAGCTGTAGGTAATGGCTTCCTGAAAGCCCCGCGCCACCATTTGTTGACGCAACTGGGCCTGGGGCCGACGGCTTTCCGGGCGCGGCACAATTTCCAGCGTTGATTGCAGGGGCCGCACCGGTAAGCGGTTATAGCCGTAGACCCGCGCCAGTTCTTCCAGCAGGTCCACTTCGATGGCGATATCGAAACGCCAGCTCGGCGCCTTGACCTGCCAACCCTCTGCAACGCGCTCAACCCCGAGGCCGAGACCTTCGAGAATGGCGGTCACTTCCGTTTCCGGCAGCGCCATACCCAGCATTTTCTCGATCCGCTGCTCACGCAGCAGAATCGATGCCGGCGTTGGCAACGCAGCGCCGTCCACCACACAACTCGGACCAGGCTGACCACCACAGATATCGATAATGAGCTGTGACGCGCGCTCAATCGCCCGTTCCGCCAGCAGGAAGTCCACGCCCCGTTCAAAACGGTGAGAAGAATCCGTATGTAGGCCATAGGAGCGAGCCCGGCCGGCGATCATATCCGGCGCGAAGAACGCCGCTTCAAGAAACAAGTTCTGAGTTTGGTCGGTCACGCTGCTCGCCAGGCCACCCATAATGCCCGCCAGAGCCAGAGCGCGGCTCTGGTCGGCGATCACCAGGCTGTCTTCGCGCAGCTCCAGAGTCTGCTCGTCGAGCAGTTGCAGCTCCTCACCCGGCTTGGCCTTGCGCACTTCAATCCCCCCTTCAAGGGTATCGAGGTCAAAGGCATGCATCGGTTGCCCCAGTTCCAGGAGCACAAAATTTGTCACGTCGACAATGGCGTCGATGCTGCGCAGGCCGCTGCGGCGCAGCTTTTCTTGCAGCCACAACGGGCTGGGCGCGGACACATCCACCCCCTTGATAACCCGCCCAACATAACGCGGGCAATCCTCGCCAGCGCTAATGGTCACTGGGAAGGTATCGTCAATCTCGGCAGCAACGGCAGGCTGAGCCCCTTCGCCGAAAGTCAGTTTGTTCAGCACAGCCACTTCCCGGGCGATACCGCGCAGGCTCAGACAGTCCGCGCGATTGGGGGTTAGGCCCAGTTCAATCAGCTTGTCATCCAGCCCCAGGTACTCACGAATATCAGTGCCAACCGGCGCGGAATCCGCCAGCTCCATCAGCCCATCAGACTGCTCCGCCATGCCCAGCTCCTGCTCGGCGCACAGCATGCCGAAGGACTCGACGCCCCGAAGCTTGGCTTTCTTGATCTTGAAATTACCCGGCAGTACCGCACCAACTTTGGCCAGCGGTACTTTGATGCCCGAACGGGCATTGGCGGCACCGCACACAATCTGCAATTGCTCACCGCTGCCATCGCTGACCGAACAGACCTGAAGCTTCTCCGCATCGGGGTGACGCTCCGCAGCAATAATTTCCGCCACTACAACACCGCTAAACTCCCCCGCCACGGCCTCGTGGGCGTCTACTTCCAGGCCAGCCATGGTCAACTGTTCGGCAAGGGCTTCACTGTCGATGCCGGGATTAACCCATTCCCGCAGCCATTGTTCACTGAATTTCATTGTCTAATCGTGTCCAGAATTCGTTTTTTGGGCTCAGGCAAACTGCGCCAGAAAGTTCAAATCATTTTCAAAAAAGAGCCGTAAGTCATTGACTCCATAGCGCAACATTGCAAGTCGCTCTACACCAATGCCAAACGCAAAACCGCTGAACCGCTCGGTGTCGATATTCGAGTACTCGAAGACCTTGGGGTGCACCATGCCGCAGCCGAGAATCTCAATCCAACCCGTGTGGCTGCAAACCCGGCAACCTTCTCCGCCACACATGACGCACTGAATATCCACTTCTGCGGAAGGCTCGGTAAAGGGGAAATATGATGGCCGGAAACGAACCGCCAGCTCCTTTTCAAAAAACGCCCGCAGGAAGGACTCAAGCATCCCCTTGAGGTCGGCAAAGCTGCTGTCTTCAGAGATAAACAGCCCCTCTACCTGGTGAAACATGGGGGTGTGGGTCAAATCGGAGTCGCAGCGGTATACCCTGCCCGGGCAGATCAGCTTTAAGGGCGGCTCGCTGGATTCCATCACCCGCACCTGTACCGGTGAGGTGTGGGTGCGCAGCACCAGGCCTTCCTCAACATAGAAGGTGTCGTGCATTGCGCGCGCCGGGTGATGGGCGGGAATATTCAGGGCTTCGAAGTTATGGTAGTCATCTTCGATTTCCGGCCCCTCAACCACATCAAAGCCGATATTCGCAAAAAACTCGCTGATGCGCTCGATGGTCCGACTAACGGGGTGAAGGCCGCCAGTGTGCTGGCCGCGCCCCGGCAACGTCACATCGATGGTTTCTGAAGCAAGCCGGGCATCAATCGCTGCCTGTTCAAGCAAGGCCTTGCGTTCGCCAATCTGCTCAGACAGTTGCTGCTTGACCTTGTTGATCTCGGCCCCGGCCGCAGGACGCTCCTCCGCCGACAGGGCGCCAAGCCCCTTGAGCAATGCCGTGATATGGCCTTTTTTGCCCAGGTACTCTACCCGCACCTGATCCAGTGTCTGTGCATCTTCCGCCGCCGCGATTTTTGCCGCGGCCTCTGCTGCCAGACCTTCGAGATTTTGCATGCTGCGCTCCTGTAATGCGCCTCAACCAATAAAAAATACGTGTCGTAAAAACAAAATAGGGAAAGAGTTCAGCACCCTTTCCCTATCGAAAACCGCAACTTCCGGCCGCTTTCGCGACCAGAGTCTTAGGCCAGTGCTGCTTTTGCGCGTTCTACTACCGCGGCAAAGGCATCTTTGTCATGCACTGCCAAATCAGCCAGTACGCGACGGTCCAAAGCGATGTCCGCTTTTTTCAGACCGGCGATCAGACGGCTGTAGTTCAGACCGTTTGCACGGGAAGCCGCATTGATACGGGTGATCCACAGTGCGCGGAAAGTACGCTTCTTGGCGCGACGGTCGCGGTAAGCGTACTGACCAGCTTTGATAACAGCCTGTTTGGCAACACGGTAAATACGCGAACGCGCACCGTAGTAACCTTTAGCTTGCTTCAGGATTTTTTTGTGACGGCGATGGGCGGTCACACCACGTTTTACGCGGGGCATAGTCTCTTCCTCTTAAAAATTAGATGACGGCGAATTAGATGGCGCGCAACATGCGATCAACCAGTACCTTGTCCGACTTGTGGACGGCGCTGGTGCCGCGAAGCTGACGCTTACGCTTGGTGGTCATCTTGGTCAGGATGTGACTCTTATGAGCGCTCTTACGCTTGTAACCGCTACCGGTTTTTTTGAAGCGTTTCGCTGCCCCACTGTGTACTTTTACTTTTGGCATCGTTAGATACTCCGCATTTGTATCAAATAAAACAAAAGTAGGCCCTATGAGCTCACTACTTTTTCTTTTTCGGGGCAATTACCATCGTCAATTGACGGCCTTCCATTTTAGGAAATTGCTCAACAGCGCCGTATTCAGCGAGGTCTGCTTCCACTCGCTGTAGCAACTACATACCCAATTCCTGGTGGGCCATCTCACGACCGCGGTAACGCAGGGTTACCTTGGCTTTGTCCCCATGCTCAAGGAAACGTATCAGGTTGCGCAGTTTTACCTGATAATCCCCTTCATCCGTCCCGGGCCGGAATTTCATTTCCTTAACCTGGGTACGAACCTGGTTTTTCCGAGCCGCAGCTTGTTGCTTCTTCGCCTCGAAAACATGCTTTCCGTAGTCCATAACCTTACAGACTATCGGGTCAGAGTCGGTGATCTGCACCAAGTCCAGCTGCGCCTCTGCAGCCGCCTTTAATGCCTCATCCAGCGGTACAATACCGACCTGTTCGCCATCCGCGCCAATCAATCTGACTTCGTTGGCTTCAATTTCGTCGTTTATCAGCGAGCGCTTGCCGCGCCCTTTTGCGTTTTCGCGTTTAATTGCTAACTCTCCGTTTTTGCGCGGCTCCGTTGTGCCACACCTTCAGCAAGGCGCCCGGCGAACTCTTCCAGCGAGATCGATCCCAGGTCCTCACCACTTTTTGCACGAACCGAAACAGTACGAGATTCCACCTCTTTGTCACCTACGACAATGAGGAAAGGAACCTTCTGAATTGTGTGCTCGCGGATTTTAAAGCCGATTTTCTCATTTCTCAAGTCCGTATCGACCCTAAACCCTCGTTCCGACAGGAATTCTTGCACTTCTTTGACATATTCGGCCTGACTGTCGGTGATATTACATACCACCGCCTGCACCGGCGCCAGCCAAAGTGGGAACGCGCCCTCATAATGCTCGATCAAAATCCCGATAAAACGCTCAAAGGATCCCAAAATCGCGCGGTGCAACATGACCGGGGTACGGCGGGCACCCGATTCGTCCACATACTGGGCGCCCAGGCGACCCGGCATAGAGAAATCCACCTGAATGGTTCCCAGCTGCCACACCCGGCCGATACAGTCTTTCAGTGAAAACTCGATCTTCGGCCCGTAGAAGGCGCCCTCTCCCGGCAACAATTCCCAGGGTAGCTCGTGCGCATCCAGCGCATCTGCCAGGGCTTTCTCGGCGCGATCCCAATCTTCCTCAGACCCCACCCGCTTTTCCGGGCGAGTCGACAGACGGTAAATCACCTCGTCAAAACCGAAATCCGCATAAACCGCGTGCAGGAAGTCAATAAAGGTCGCCACTTCGTCCTGAATCTGCTCTTCGCTACAGAAAATATGCGCATCATCCTGGGTAAAACCGCGGACCCGCATAATGCCGTGCAGTGAACCCGAGGGTTCATTGCGGTGACAGGAGCCGAACTCGGCGAGACGCAGCGGCAGATCGCGATAGGAACGCAGCCCCTGATTGAACACCTGAACGTGGCAGGGGCAGTTCATCGGCTTGACCGCAAA
Organism: Spongiibacteraceae bacterium; assembly: GCA_041546665.1. Classification (GTDB taxonomy): domain Bacteria; phylum Pseudomonadota; class Gammaproteobacteria; order Pseudomonadales; family Spongiibacteraceae; genus Spongiibacter. The sequence continues at coordinate 7,136 of JBFEVY010000133.1, forward strand.
GTCCCGATCATCGCTTTTCAGCATAAACATATCATCGCCGAACTTGTCGGCGTGACCGGACTTCTGCCACAGGCTCAAATCCACCAGCTGCGGCGTCTTGATTTCCTGGTAACCGTTTTTGCGCTGCTGGTCGCGCATATATTGCTCAACGGCCTGATAGACGGTCCAGCCCTTAGGGTGCCAGAACACCATACCCGGCGCTTCTTCCTGCATATGAAAGAGGTCGAGCTTCTTGCCGACTTTGCGGTGGTCGCGCTTCTCCGCCTCAGCAATACGATTCAGATACGCCTTGAGCGCCTTTTTGTTTGCCCAAGCCGTGCCATAGACGCGCTGCAACATCGCGTTGTTGTGATCGCCGCGCCAATACGCGCCGGCTACCTTGGTCAATTTAAACGCTTTCAACTTACCGGTGCTTGGCACATGGGGACCACGACACAGATCCATCCACTCGCCTTGGCGGTAGGCCGATATCTGCTCACCCTCGGGCAGATCCTTAATGATCTCAACCTTGTACTCTTCGCCCATGGCGGCGAATTTTGCTATCGCCTCTTCCCGGCTCATCTCAAGACGCTCTACCGGCAGATCCGCAGCAGCGAGCTCCTCCATCCGCGCCTCGATTTTTTCCAAATCTTCCGGGGTAAATGCCCGCTCGTAGGCGAAGTCGTAGTAGAAGCCATCTTCAATGGTCGGTCCAATAGTAACCTGACAGCCGTCAAACAAATCCTGAACCGCCATCGCCAACAAGTGGGCGGTGGAGTGGCGAATGATTTCCAGCCCTTCATCGTCGCGCTCGGTGATAATCGCCAATTGGGCGTCATCGGCCATTTGATAACTGGTATCTACCAGGCGGCCATCGACTACACCGGCCAGTGCGGCTTTGGCAAGCCCCGGACCAATATCGGCGGCAACATCAGCAACAGAAACAGGGTGATCAAATTGACGCTGACTGGCGTCAGGAAGAGTAATAACAGGCATGGCTATTATCCTTTCAGTGGTGACCCCTACCAAAGGCCACGTGATTAAAATGACACCGCCTAAGTCAGCAGCAGTGTCACGACAAAAATGAGCCGCGCATTATCACGCGCACCAGAAGATAAGACAAGCTCGACAGAGCTTGTGCAATATAACTTTAACCAAACGAGCCAAACAAACCGCCCGCCAGAGCCGTTAACAGCATGGCCATCACGCCCCACGTCGTCACCCGCAGGGCCGCGCGACGCTTGCGAGCACCACCCGCCGAAGCCGACAGACCTCCCGTGAGAATCAAGGCCAGTACGGTGACAGTGACCACCACTTCCATAATCCAGGGCAAGGGCGTGACAAATGCAGCGAGCAGCGGCAATGCCGCTCCACAGGAAAACGCCGCCCCCGAAGACACAGCAGCCTGAATCGGTCTGGCACTATGTATTTCACTCAACCCGAGCTCATCCCGAGCGTGGGCACCCAGCGCATCATGCTCAGTAAGCTGAATTGCCACTTTCCGCGCGAGCTGGGCATCCAGGCCACGCCCTTCATATATTTCCGCTAACTCGCGCAACTCCATCTCGGGGTATTTGGCCAGCTCATATTCTTCCCGGGCGAGATCCGCCCGTTCGATATCCGCCTGCGCGCTGACAGAAACATACTCCCCCGCCGCCATGGACATCGCGCCGGCGACCAGACCAGCAACCCCCGCCAGCACCACATTTTGCTTGTGGGTACTACGAACTTCGCCGAAGCTGTACTGGTCTGCCAGATCGGCAATGGCGTTGAGCTCTTCAGTGGTTACATCGCCGGGGGCAACGGCTGTTGCTTTCAGGGACAGGGTAACGGCCATATAGC
>JBFEVY010000156.1:0-8269 GCA_041546665.1 Spongiibacteraceae bacterium
CCGGCAGTGCTTCCCACTTTGTTCCAGCGGGATAGCCTTCCCGAGGGCAACCCTCATCCTCATCGTATTGGTAACCACAGTCAGGACAAACATATTTGCTCATACAAAAACACCTAGAAAAAAAGCTGCCGGGCCTGCAGTAAAGCCCGGCAGAAAATGGGTGGGGCAGAAACTTAGATTCGTTGCGGATTCATGCGCTCGAATTTTTCGCGCTTGGAAGGAGCCACATTTACCTTGGACAAATCCCCACCGGCCCAGGCAATAACGCGGGGGTTCATACTTGCGAACCACAGCGGCGGAACCATTGCCAGGGCAAACATGCCGGGATAACCAAAGGGCAGCGTTGGCACATCATCATAGTCACGCAATACCTGATAGGGGCGCGTGGGGTGAGCGTGGTGATCCGAGTGACGTTGCAGGTGCAACAGCAACAGGTTTGAAGCCTTGGAGTTACTGTTCCAGGAGTGGTGAGGTTGGCAACGCTCGTAACGTCCTGTCTCGGTTTTTTGACGCAACAGACCGTAGTGCTCGGTGTAGTTAGCGCAGGTCAGCTGCCACCAGCCGTAGGCCGCAGAGATGATCAAAAACGGCACCATCAACCAACCGAACATTGCGACGATAATCGCGTAGGCAACCAGGGTAACCGCTGCGGGCTGCAGAATCTCATTGCTGAAAGACCAGGTGGATTTACCCAGGCGAGCCAGGCGTTCCTTTTCAAGAATCCAGGCACGCTTAGCGGCACCAGGAATTTCGCGAAGAACAAAAGTATAGATATTCTCACCAAGGCGTGAAGAAGCAGGATCTTCCGGCGTCGCGACGTCTTTGTGGTGACCTTTGTTATGTTCGATCGAGAAATGACCGTAGCCACAGCAAGCCAGGATCAATTTCGCCCCTGTCATTTGGCTGCGATCCTTGATCTTGTGACCCATTTCGTGACCGGCGGTCAGCGCAAGGCCATTAGCCACACCCAGCGACAACGCCGCGCCAAGAATATTGAACCAGCCCCAATCCAGGCCGCGACTGGCAACAGCATAGGCCGAGTAAAACACAGCAACCCAGTGCAGCGCCGTCGACAGGTACATCAGGCGCGCGTAGTAACGCTCATTGGCCAGCTTCTCGGTGACCGACTCATCCGGGTTCGCCGGGTCTTCACCCATCAGGTAATCCGCAAAGGGGAACAGAAAATAAACAAAGATCACCAGCGACCAGAACCAGGCACCATTGCCGGTCTTCATCGCCAACCCGCCCGCTGCGACGGGAATTAAGGGAATGATAAGAGACAGCAGGTACAGGTATTTTTTGCTGGAAATCCAGGCCATATCCGCAAGGGAAAGTGGCCCACCCTGTTTATTTCCTGACGCCGAAACGCTATTTAAATTGCTCATGAAACCTCCAAACTTTCCAGTTTTCTACAGGGAGACAAATTTAGTTCTTGTTAAAATCCATACGACACTTCAACACCAAAGGTCATCGGCTGACCCGGCTGGTAATAGTCGTAACCAAAACCCGCCTGCAAATTAATTGCGTAGGCGTCGTATTCTTCTTGGGTAAGGTTTTTACCCCAAATAGAGATGGAGTAATCCTCCAGATTGCCGCGCCAGGTCAGGCGGGAATTCACCAATGCGTAGGCATCCTGCTTGATATTTTCATAGCCGCCATCGTCGTTGTAGGCGCTATACCATTGCAGATCCTGGTAGTTGGCATTGATATTCAAGCTCAGGTAACCGGCATCAATATTGAACAGGTCCCAGTCAATCGAGATATTGCCGCTAAACTCCGGAGCGGAAATCAGTCGATTCCCCGAAAGATCCAACTGATCACCAGAGTCATTCAAGGTCTGCGTGTCGGACAGGTAGAGCTCGGTATACTTGGTATCGAGGTAACCAATACCGCCTGAAATAATCAGCGATTCAGTCACCGCAAACATCAACTCGGCTTCCATACCCGCAATTTGTGAACCGCCCGCGTTTTCCAGGAAGTTGGAGACGCCAACCACGTTAATAAACTGCTGATCCTGATAATCGTAGAAGAACAGCGCGCTGTTCACCCGAGCTCGACGATCCATAAAGTCAGACTTAAAACCTACTTCGTAGGCGTCGATGTATTCCGGGCGCGCGTACGCATCGTCGAACTCACGTTCGTGGTAGTACACACCACTGTTATAAGAACCCGCGCGATAGCCCTTGCTGTAACTCGCATAGACCATCAGGCTGTCATTAAAGCGGTAATCCACACCAATCTTTCCGGTCCATTCTTTTTCTTCCGCCGGCGGCAGATAAAAGGAATCGGTGGTATACGGGCCCGTGGTATAGCCCACATTGATGGTTTTCAGGATGTCATCAAAGGTAATTTCCCCGGCCAACAGCTGGGTAAGAAAGTAGTCAAACTCGATGATTCCCGCATCGCCCGCCAGATTTAACGGCACAAAAGGCTCATCGTAGGGAGACGTATTACCGGGCAACCAGGTTCCCCGCGGATTGCCGTCGTAGTCCTGACGAGTAATGTTCAGGTAGGGCAGTCTCACCTTATCAATTGTGTAGCGCAGACCGATATCGATACCAAAGTTATCGCTTACATCAATGCGAAACTGCGAATAGGCCGCATAGCTGGTTTTCTCGGTGATCATTTTCTGGGTACCGCCGCCGAAATCCAGCAGGTAGGGATAGAAACCCGTCGTACCCGGAGAGGCGATCGCATCGCGCAGATCTGGCGGTGTACCGTAGATTTCAAAGATATTTTTCATATCCATGTCCTCTTCGGCATAGTACAGACCAGCGATAAAGTTCACCGGGCCGTCAAAAGCAGAGGAAAGTCGCAAATCCTGGCTAAAGGCCTCCGTTTTTACCGACCAGATAACTTCCAGCAACTCTTCAGGTGAGCCATCGGTATTTTGTTTCTGGTAGTAATCAGACTGGGCCAAGGTCGTGACACTGGTAAAAGTCATGGTGTCGCCGACCCATTCTAGCTTGTTAACCAACATGTCCGAGTTAACAATCAACGCGCCGGTGAAATTGTCCTCAACCTCATAGGTATCCAGGTTTCTCGACGACCGGGAATAACCGGTATGGTCGATGTAACCACTGGAGTCCTCACCATAGATCAAACCGCCGAGCAATTCGGAAACGCCACCCACGATTCCGCCAACCAGTCCGGTTCCGCGCAAATCTGCCCGCGGTTCATTTCGGCTGGCATTGGCCATGGAATCGTTTTCACCGTGCGTCAACTTCAGCACGTTGTTCCAGGAATCGTTGATGTTCCAGTTCAGCGTGAGACGTGCGCCCTGGAAATCCACTGAGGACAGGTTTGGTCCGCCGAGTTTGTTTTCCATGTAGCCGTCATTACGGGAAAAGGAATACGCGAAGCGAGCCGCCAGGCGCTCTTCTATCAGAGTTCCCTCAATACCCAAGTCACCTTTGGTCGACTTATAGTTCCCTGCGCCCAATTTAATATTGGCGTGAAAACCGTCGTCGATTTCCGGGGTTTTAGTGATGATATTGATCGCACCACCGGTGGTATTTTTGCCGTATAAGGTGCCCTGCGGCCCCCGCAGCACCTCCAGTCGCTCAACATCAAAGAAGTTCATCCCGTGGGTATATACCGCACCCATATAGGCCTCGTCGGAATATACCCCTATCGGGCTGGCCTGTATTGAGCTGTAGTCAGACATGCTGACACCGCGGATAGAAAAAATCGGCTGAACGTCACCATACGGCCCACTAACCTGCATATTTGGCACCTGGGCCGAAATATCGTTAGCATTGGCAAAGCCGAATTTCTCCAGCGAGTCCGATGTCATCCCCGTTATCGCTACCGGTGTATCCTGAGTACTCTCAGAACGTTTCTGTGCGGTAACCAAGACTTCCTCTAGCTGCGGAGCCGCGTGAATGTAGCTGTTCCCAAGTAAAATACTTGAAGCAAGCAAAGATAATCGTATTGATTTATTTGGCTTCTGCGCCATAACCCTACCCGTTATATAAACTTATTTATCGGAAGGGTCATGCTACTCAGCGCATCGAACTCCATCTTGTCGTTCCGGGACAACAATTTGTTGAATTGGGACAATTGCACCAAAGCAGTGTCAAAACTGCGGTAAAGCGAGCGAACTCCTTAAAAAGGCCGCCCGACGGGGGCTTATCTCAGCAGAACTCGTGAAAGGCGCAAACCCCCCGGCAACGCACCCTTCAAATTTGACATTCCCCCTGCTGCTGAGTACAGTTCGCGCGCTGTCTCAGGTGCCCATCGGCCCAGATCTACATCTGGCCAACTGGGTTAAACGGGAAGATTGGTGCGAATTTTTTCAAAACCAACGCTGCCCCCGCAACGGTGATCGCCGTCACGATATCAGTGACGCGTCAGCCCGGAACCGGCCTGAACAGGTATTTCCCGATGAAGCGGAGGGCTCCATCAGCGGTCATATATCTGTGTCTTTCGACGCCCTATATCACCTCTACCCTCCCTCATTGCTTTCTTTTTTATAGCTTTGAGGTCAATCATGAAAATCAAACCCTATGCGCTTAGCGGCCTGCTCCTGCCTATCAGCATTGCAGCCCTGGCCGACGACACCGCCCCAGCGGCTCATATTGAGTCGACTATTGTCACCGCCACCCGCACCGAGCAGGCCATCGCCGACAGCCTCGCCCCGGTAACCATATTTGAACGCGAAGACATCCAGCGCATTCAACCAACAACACTGCAAGAGCTTCTTGAACGCAGTGTAGGCGCCACCTTTGTTCGCAACGGCGGCCGCGGCAGTGCCACCAGCCTGCTGTTGCGGGGCAACCAGAGCAATCACGTTCTGGTACTGGTTGACGGCGTGAGAATCGGCTCGGCCACCCTGGGCAGCCCCAGCCTGACCAATCTCCCCCCCGAGCTGATTGAGAGGGTAGAGATCGTGCGCGGCCCCCGCTCCAGCCTGTACGGCTCGGAGGCCATCGGCGGCGTAGTCAATATCATTACCCGCAAGTACCACGACACCCAGGGCATCAAGCCCCTGCTGCAGCTCACTGCCGGCACTCAGGACAGCCTGAAAGCGGTTGCCGCACTCAGTGGCGGTACAGCCAGCACCCAGGGCAATATCACCGTGCTCAGGGAATCTACCGATGGTGTCGATAACACCGAGAGCAAGACCGGCTTCCACGGCGACAAAGACCGCTTTGAACAGGATGCCGTAAACGTCAGCCTCAGCCATAACTTTAACGCCACGAACTCCCTGTCAGCGCTGTATCAAAAGAGCGCGAGTGAAAGCGACTACGACGCCGATTGCTACGACGCCAGCTACACCGCCTATGACTGCGCCCCCTATTCCGAGGGCGAAGTGACCGTCGCCAATCTCCGCGGCGACTTCCAACCGCTGTCATTCTGGCGTTTGTCGATCTCCGCCGGCGAATCCGTAGATGATTCAGAGATTGCCACCCGGCGCCTCGACCCGGCGGCAAGCGGCATCAGCACCGACGATTTCAAAACCACGCGACGCATCTTCACCCTGCAAAATGACCTCACCGTCGCCAAAGGTCACGTTCTGACCCTGGGCGCTGAAAAACTCAAAGACGAAGTCGACAGCAACCTCGCCTACAACGAAGACGACCGCGATAACGACGCCTTTTTCCTGCAATGGCAGGGTGAGCTGGGCGCCGTTAGCTGGGTAACGGGCTACCGCAAGGACGACAACTCCCAATTTGGCGTTCACGAAACCGCCAATGTTTCTGTGGGAATCAACCTGACCTCAACACTGAAACTGGTCACCTCCTACGGCGAAGGCTTCAACGCCCCGACCTTTAACGACCTGTACTACCCCTATTACGGCGTAGCGACCCTGGAACCGGAAACCTCGGAGAACTACGAAGTCGCACTGCGCGGTACCCAACCCTGGGGTAACTGGGGGATCAGCTACTACGAAAATAACGTCGATAAACTGATTCAATACAACCCCGCCACCTACGGGCCTGACCAGATTGACGCGGCCAAAATCAAGGGCGCCGAGCTGGAACTCACCACCCGCCTTGGGCAATGGAACCTCACCACCAACGCGACCATACTCGACGCCACCGATGACCAAACCGGCAAGACACTACGCCGACGGCCAGATCATCAGCTAAACCTCGATCTCAGCCGCGACTGGACCCAGTGGGGCGTCTATGCCAGCTGGCGACTGGTCGACAGCCGCTATGAAGACGCAGCAGAAACTGACGAACTCGGCGGCTACGGTATCGTCGACGGCGGTGTCTCCTACCAGCACAATGCTAAACTGCGCGTCCAACTGGCAGTAAAAAATGCCCTCGACAAGGACTACGTCTCTGCGCGCAGCTACAGCCTGGGCGACTACCAAAGCATTGGCCGGGAAGTCATGCTGACGCTGACCTATACCCCATAAAGCAAATTGCCCCGCGCTTAGCGGGGCCAATCCCTTGAGAGGGAATTCACAATGAGCACAGACCAACGCAACGAACGCCATAAAAAAGCCATGCAGCGCCGCAAGGAGCTGGTTGATGAGAACGTCGCCCAGGCCAACGAGGAGCGCGGCATTCTTATCGTGCTCACCGGTAACGGCAAGGGCAAGTCCAGCTCAGGCTTCGGTTCTGTCATACGCTGTCTTGGCCACGGCTACAAAGCGGGTATCGTTCAGTTCATCAAAGGCACCTGGGACTGTGGCGAGCGCAACTTCATTGAGCAGAACTGTCCCGACGTCCCCTACCATGTTATGGGCAGCGGCTTCACCTGGGAGACCCAGGATCGCGAGCGCGATATCCAGGCCGCCGAACTGGCCTGGGAACAGGCCGAAGCCTTACTGAAAGACGACAGCCTGCATCTGGTACTGCTGGACGAGCTAACCTATGTGTTGAAATACGGCTGGATCGACCAGCAGCGTATTTTTGATGCTATCCAACACCGCCCGCCGGAAATGAGCGTCATTGTCACCGGCCGAGCCGCCTCCAAAGCGCTGCGCGACATCGCTGACACCGTGGCGGAAATCGGCGATGAAAAACACGCCTTTCGCGCCGGTATCAAAGCCCGCCGAGGCATCGATTGGTGAGAGTAGTCTGCACACTGTTGTTATTGCTTGCCGCAATGCTGCCGGCTGCCCGAGCAGAGGTCTGCGCCACCGACGACCACCAGCGCCAGGTCTGCCTGCCCCAGCCCGCGCAACGCATCATCGCACTCTCGCCCGGAATTACCGAACAGGTTTACGCGGCGGGTGGCGGCGATCACCTGATCGCGGCGGTCAGCTTCAGCGACTACCCTGAAGCGGCTAAATCCCTGCCGCGTATCGGCGGCTACAACCGCTTCGACTTGGAGAGCATTGTCAGCCTGGAGCCGGATCTGCTGATTGCCTGGGGGGAGGGCAACCCCGCAGAACAACTGGCGCAGTTGGCATCCCTCGGTCTGACGATCTACTATAGCAACCCCTTAAGTTTTGACGATATCGCCAGCACCATTGAGCGATTCGGCGTCCTGGCCGGCACCAGCGCCGCCGCAAACGTCGCCAGCGGAGAATTCCGCCAGGGTATTGAAGAACTGCGCGAACGCTATGCTTCCGCCACGCCAGTACGCGTCTTCCAGCAAATCTGGATCAACCCGCTTATGACTGTAAATCGCGACCATCTGATCAGCAAAGCCACCGAACTGTGCGGCGGCGTAAATATCTTTGGCGCCCTGCCGAAGCTGTCGCCGCGCATCGATCTGGAGGCCGTGCTGGCGGCCGACCCGGAGGCCATCGTCGCAGGCGGTATGGGCGAAGCCAACCACGACTGGCTGAATGACTGGCGGCGCTACCCCAATCTGACCGCAGTGCGCAAAAACAACCTGTTCTTCGTGCCCCCCTCAATGCTTCAGCGCCCGACACCGCGAATACTGGACGGCGCACGCATGCTCTGCCGCCACCTGGAAACCGCCCGTGAACGCCACTGACACCCTGAGCACCACGCAGCGCCGGGGGCTGATCCGACCGGTGCCACTGTTAGTACTGATCGCCCTGTCACTGGCCTCACTGGCCCTTGCAATCCGGGTTGGCAGTGTTCCCGTCAGCACTCTGGAGCTGTGGCAAACCCTGACCGGCCAGGGCTCGGCCCTACAGCAAACCCTGATTCTGGAACTGCGTCTGCCCCGCGCTCTGGCTGCCTTTGCCACCGGGGGGTTACTCGCGGTGGCCGGCGCGTTGATGCAAGTACTGTTGCGCAACCCGCTGGCCGACCCCTATATTTTGGGTCTCTCCAGTGGCGCAGCGGTAGGCGCACTGTTTGCCATGCTGATGGGGCTGGGCTCGGCCCTGGTC
>JBFEVY010000281.1:0-4811 GCA_041546665.1 Spongiibacteraceae bacterium
CACTGCAGGCGACTGCGCGCCGGACTGCCGATATCCATCACCGCATCCGCCGGCTCCGTCATAATCTGGGCGAGGTCCTTGTCGCGGCTCAGCACCGTGACCAGGCGCCCGTGCCGGTTCGCCTCAGCCGCCGCGGTAGCCAGCAGATCATCCGCCTCAAATTCCTGGGAAGCCCAGTGATAAACACCCAAGGCACCGGTCATTTTTCGACAGGCATCAAGTTGATAGGCCAGGGCTTCATCGGGCAGGCCGCGACGGGACTTATAGGGCGGATACAAGGCTTCGCGAAAACCCTGCCCAAGACTTTCATCAAAGGCGGCAAAAAAGTACCGCGGCTGCAGGCTGCTCAGGCATTTCAGCAAAGTTTGCAGATAGCCTTCAACCGCATTCAAGGGGTAACCCTCGGCGCTGTAAAAACGCGGCTCGCGCCCGAACCAGGCTTTGAAAATATAGATCGAGGCGTCCAGGGCGTACAGGCGCTCGGCCTCTGCGGAATTGCTCATCGCCCGGTGATATCCCCAAGCGGAAACCCGCCACAGGCATCGGCGTCAAGCCCGCCAAACGCTGCGGCAAGCGCAGTGCGAAACTGTGCCGCACGCTCGGGCAGACCGCTCCGGGAGTAGCGACGCACGTGCTGCCACACCGCCAGCTCAAAGGGAAAGGCATCGCCCTCCTCGCCGCTGAGATTATCCACACTCACCCGAAACCCCAGCCCGGCAGCCTTACAGAAAAAATACTCCAGCGCCTGGGGGCGAACCTCCACCGCCTCGAATTGCTGTTGCTGCGCGGCATTGCGTCCATCTGCCTCGTACCAGTAGCCAAAATCGGGCAGTAAACGCCGCGCGGCACCGGCAATGCACCAATGCGCGGCCTCGTGCAGGGCGCTGCGCGCAAAGTCCTCACGAAAATACAGGCGATGATAAGCCTCCCCTTCCGCGACCGGCTGGTAAAACGGTTCCTCCGCGCCACCGATCAACAGAGTCTTTTCTGACACCGCAAAACACGCCGCAAACACGTCAACTATGCCGTCCGCCTTTGAGCCTATACAACCGGCTACCGCCTCCGCGCTATACATTAAACAACAACCCCAGTTCTCCGCCGGGCTGTTCCGAGGGGTGACAGTCGTGCTCGTGCAACCAGGCCAGATATTCGGCGGATAGAAAGGCCTCTCCGGCCAACAGATGGGCCAGATAATTCTGTTCCGGCATCAATTGGTTATTGATGTAGGCAGGGTTTGCCAGGTAGACCCAGGCCACTTCCGACGCCGCCGCACCGCGGCCCGGCGTGTGAATTCTCAACCGCTCACGGCTATAGCGCACCGGTGTGCCTTCGAAGTGATCCATCTTGCCAATGGCATCACTATCCTCTAGGGCATAGAGCACGCCCTCAACGCGACTTCCCAACGCTGGCTCAATATTTGCGTAAGAAACCTCGGGGCGGCAGTGTGACTGCTTATTAAAACGCAGCCGAAAATTGGCCAGCACCGCCGCCTCGGCAGTGCTGAAATGGAGGCCCCTGGCGCGCATCCGCGCAGGGTTCATATTGGAGCCGTAGGCAAAGTAGTGAAAACAGGTCACAGGCAAAAAATCACGAAAAGCTTGGCAAAATGAGTTTCAGCAGGTAATTTTAACAGAAAGGGATCTCGCCGCACTCTTTGCCGCATCCCGCGACACAGTGTGCCGCCCGCTACGTGAGGAGCTTTATATGGAACCACGTAAACCCGGCACCGCCGCTGTTTCAGCTAAAATCCTTCCCTTCCCTGACCGTGCTCGTCGCGAAGACAGCCAGAAAATTCTCTACCTCTCCCCCGAGTTCGAAGGGCTCTGCCTGCTCTACGCCCATCACGCTCTGTCCACCGACAAGCTCTACGCCGTGCGCATTCTGTGCTGGGCACGCCTTGCCGACGGCAGAGACGTCGCGCTGGTGCCGTGGTTAAAGGGCATTGCCCGCTGTACCGACCTCAACAACCCGGAATCCGGCGAAGCCCAGGGCTACTACCACCCCGCCAGTGACCGCCAGTTCAGCTCGGTACCCGAGCACCACGTTCAGGCCCTCAACGCCCTGAGTGAGCGCGGCAGCAGTGGCAAGGGCATAGTTCAGGAAATCCCCGATATGACAGGCAGTCACGCCGCCTTGATACGCGGTGACGAGACCAAATTCCACCTGGAACCCGTGGTCAGTTGGCAACTCGACGATACCGGGGTGATGACGGCAATGGTCGCCGACCAGGACAGAGCAACCCAGTGGCCAGTACTGCCGGGGGATGACTGCCTCTACCCCGCCACGCCGGAATACGGGTTTCGCTATTTTTTCCAGTACCACATCGCCAATCAGATCAAGAGTGGCGGCGCCATGGCCACCCGCGCACTGAATTCGTTATTACAGACTTAGCGAGGATGCACAGCGTTCAGGCGCTTTTGCGTACCAGATAACGGTACTGTTCGCCCTGCTCTTCCTGCAGCAGCAACTCGTGGCCGAGAAAGTTACAAAACTTGGGGATATCCCGGGTTGTCGCCGGGTCGGTGGCGAGAATTTCCAATACCTCGCCAATCGCGATGTCGCGGATTTTATTGTGCAGCATCATGACCGGCTCGGGGCAGTAGAGCCCGCAGGTATCCAGGCAATGGTCTGGGCTAGTCATGTTTCGGTCCCGCTCTCGCTATCATCAGGCCGGGTATTTTCCCCGCCGGACACAAAATTGCAAGTGCCTCACTCCTTGGGCAGTACCGACCAACTTTCCGACTCCGGGCAAAAGGCGATAATCGCCCGCCCCGACTGCAGCGCCTTGCGCAACTGCGCCACTTTGTCCTCTGCGCTGACCTCCTCCAGGCCATAGTCCGTGCCGTCCCGGGTCACCAATTCTTGCAGCATCCCTTCAAGGGCCTCACTGCTCAACTTCTGCCAGGGAATTTCCAGGTACTCACTCAATCGTTTTACCTCTTCACTCAATAATTCAAATACCGTCAGACACCGCCCGGCTGATGGCCATTCCGCAGGGCATTGCCGCCAACACACCATTGGGCTGTACAGCCCGACCTGCAATAACGTATCGTATCAGCCAGCATAAACAAGCACACAGAATAAGGGATTCCGTTTGAACACATCACTTGTTTTTACGTTTATCGGCGCCGACCGCCCCGGTCTGGTAGAACAACTCGCCGAGCAGGTTACCGCCCACGACGGCAACTGGCAGGAAAGCCGGATGGTTGAACTGGCCGGTCAGTTTGCCGGTATTGCCAAAGTTACACTGCCCCGGGATAAAGAAGCCGGGCTGCGCACGGCCCTCAGTGAACTCGCCAAAACCGGGCTTGAGGTCACCATTCAATCCGCCACCACCCCCGAATCCGGCGCGCACTACCAGCACTGCCGGCTCAGCATCGTCGGCAACGACCGGCCGGGCATTGTCCGCGAGGTCAGCCGCGCCCTGAAAGAGCGCCATATCAATGTTATCGAAATGAGCAGTAATATCTCCAGCATTCCAATGAGCGGCGAGCCGCTGTTTGAGGCCCATGTTCACGCGGAAATGCCCGAAAACACCGACACTCAGGAATTGCAGGACGCCCTGGACGACATCGCCGACCAGCTAAGCCTGGACATCGTTATGGAGTGAATGCCACCGGGGCCTGCCCGCAGGCCCTAACGCCCCGACAGGCTTTTTATCAAAAACACCATCAGCGCCGCCGCCCCGGCGATGCTCGCCACCCCCAGCACGCAAATCAGCAGGTAACCCGCGACCTCCTGCCAGGGAATATCAAAACTGCCAATCGCCGAGGCCACCAGCATGCCGGTGGCAAGTACCGCCAATACCGGGGTGCGATAGCGTTTAAAGCGCCGTATCCACAAACGGTAAGCCGGTTCATCGGGGGTAGAGGGTAAAGCCATCAGTTCAACCCATCCTCGCGCAACCACTCGCAGCGCAACTGCCCGCTGCCATCGCCCGGCGCGTGAAAGTCATCATCGCAGTGCCAGACGAAGGTGTGACTGCCATTGAGCGCCGTCTGTAAATGCACCGTCGCAGACACCCAATACATATCGTGTAACATCGCTTCAAAATGCCTCAACCACTCGTCCCACTCGTGCTCTATGGCCTTGTAAGACGAACCAAAATGAATCACATCGGTCTGGCAGTCACCAAAATCCACCGCCCGCTGTGGCAGCGAAAACATTTCCCGGCACAGTAAAGGCCAATCCTCTGCGGCGGGCAGCGCCTCCGTCACCCGGCGGTTTACCGCGCGGCGCTCCGCAATATCCACCCCTTCGCGCACAAATAACATATCCGTTATGCAGCCGTAGACGACCGATTCCTGAGCCATAAAATGTTTCCCAAATCGCGTTCCAGCGAGTCTAACCAATGCGTAAAACCGTGACTAGCTATGAGTTGGCAAAACGCCCCACCGTCGATTACGCCGAGGCGGGCTCCTCAAAATAGATCAAACAGCACAGCATCCCTAGCGCCGCCGCCAGCGCCGCCACCACAAAGCACAGGGTCGGGCTGATATCCCAGAATACGCCGCTGGAATAGGCCCCCACCGCGCCGCCGGCACCAAAACTCAAGCCGCTGTACAGCGCCATGCCCTGGCCGTGGTGGCCGACAAACCAGTGCCGCACGGTTTCCACCGCCACCGCGTGAAAACTGCCGAAGCTCGCCGCGTGCAGACACTGCGCCACAAACAGCAGCGCCGGCGACTCCACCAGATAGGCAATCATCAGCCAGCGCACGGCGGTTGTCAATCCGCTATCGGCAGAGTAGAACGCATCGAGTGAGCATCGAACGATATGAATTCGCAATCATCGGCGGTGGGATCGTCGGC
>JBFEVY010000251.1:0-5373 GCA_041546665.1 Spongiibacteraceae bacterium
AGGAGACCGGAGTGGTGCAACAGGCGATCCGGAAGATCAAGAAGGAAGTGCCCGAAATCGTTGTGATCACCGACGTCTGTCTCTGCGAGTACACCTACCATGGCCACTGCGGCATCGTCCGCGGCGAGACCGTCGAGAACGATCCCTCCGTCGCCAGGCTGGCCGAGACGGCCCTCTCCCATGCACGCGCCGGGGCCGATGTGGTCGCGCCCTCCGACATGATGGACGGAAGAATCGGTGCTGTACGCACGCTGCTGGAGGAAAACGGCCACCACAATACCCGCATATTGAGCTACGCAGCCAAATACGCCTCCAGTTACTACGGCCCCTTCCGCGACGCAGTGGGCTCCTCGGGTAATCTCGGCGGCGGCAACAAATACAGCTACCAAATGGATCCGGCCAACAGTGACGAAGCACTGCACGAATGTGCCCTCGACCTCGCTGAAGGTGCCGATATGATCATGGTTAAACCCGGCATGCCCTACCTGGATATTATCCGCCGTGTGAAAGACGAGCTCGCCGTCCCCACCTATGCCTATCAGGTCAGCGGCGAATATGCCATGCACTGTGCTGCCTTTGAAAAAGGTTGGCTGGATCGCGAAAGTGTCATGCTGGAATCCCTGCTCGCCTTCAAACGTGCTGGCGCCGATGGAATCTTGACCTATTTCGCAAAAGAGGTGGCAATATTACTGAATGACTGAGCGTGCGTATTTACGCTGTCACCGTTAGCTTCTATTGTTGAATCAGCAAGTGCTTGAACCGCAATAATTTAATGACAGGAATTTTCGCTCTGGTAAGCGGGCGAAAACACCATAGGGGAAACGCAATGAATAAAAAACTGATGGCACTCGCCATTGCCGCAGTCGCCGCCTCCGCTGGCAGCCAAGCCGATATCATCGGCGCCTCTGCGGGCGTATACCACTGGAAACAAAGCTGGGACGGCGACGTGCAATCCGGCAACGACAAAATCGACGTCAATGATGACCTCGGCTACGACGAAGACAGCGGCACGAGCTACTACGTTGCCCTGGAACACCCCCTGCCGTTACTGCCCAATATCCGCCTGCAACGCACTGAGCTGGAGATATCTGAGCGCGGAACGATTACAACGCCTGTCATCTATGACGGCACCGCCCTGGCCGGCGATGTTGACTCTACCACCGACCTTACCCACACCGACGTTACCCTGTACTACGAACTGCTCGACAACTGGGTCAATCTGGACCTGGGCCTGAGTGTACGTGTATTCGATGGCGAGGCCCGTATCAAGAGCGTAGCCACCTCTGAAGAAGGCTCCGTCGACATTGATACGCCCGTACCGATGCTCTACGCCAACGCCCGCTTCGATCTGCCCTTCACCGGACTGTACGCTCAGGGTATCGGCAATATTATCAGCGTTGGCGACAGCGCAATTACCGACTTTACCGTAGGCTTGGGCTATGAAGTCGCGGTTCTGTCCCTGGAAGCGGGCTACCGCACCTTTGACATTTCCCTTGAAGACGATGAAGACGAAGCCAACCTCACCGTTGATGGTTTCTACATCGGTATCAATCTGGATATTTAATTCCTTACAGGGGTCGAAATAGCCCTAGATTAACAGGCGCGGCGACCTCCGCCGCGCGCTCCTCCCGGGATTTTGCACACCATGCGCAAGCCGAGTGGTATACCCTCCGCCATTTACCTGTTCACCCTGGCCGCTATTGCTCTGTTGGGCTTTACCAGCCCCGCGCTGGCCTGTAGCTGTCTTTGGCAGGGGCCTTTTAAGGCAGCGATCGCCCAGGCAGATTTAATTGCCTACGGCGAAGTCACCAAAGGCTCAGGCAACAGTATCGACCTGAAAGTAGAGGAGGTTCTGAAAGGAAGCGAATACCGCAGTGAAATCCGCGTCTGGGGTAACACCGGGGAACTGTGCCGCCCCGAGGCCGAAGATTTCCCACCCGGCAGTCAGTGGATTATGGCACTGAACAAAATCACTCAGGTGCCCGATGGCGGCTTCGACCCCTTCAAACCCAATATCAGTTATGGACGTGTGGACGACTATAGCCTGTCCAGTTGCGCAGTATCCTGGTTGCCGGTGAATGAACAACGAGTCTCCGGCAATATTGTTGCTGCAACGCGCTGGCAATACCTGGATCCGAAAAAGACGCCGGTTCTCATGGACGTGTTTATGAAATGGTTTCTGGGCGAGATTGATGACGTCACTCTCGCCGAGGCCGCCCGCCCACAAACCGAAGCGAGAAAGCTACTTAACAATACCCGAATGTTTCTCTGGCAACTGGAGCGGGAATCCAGAGACGCCGATTAACTCGTCCAGCATTTGCAGCGACATTCCCCATATCTGCCGCCCCTCGTAGTAATAGCAGGGCAGCGGCACCTTCAACCAGTTGCGCTGAAAATACATGGTTTCTCGATTGCGGTAGTCACAAAGGAAGTCCAGCGGCACCCAAACCGTTTCAGCAACTTCATGGTTGAAATCAATCCCGACCGGGATATGCAGGCGGTAGACATAGGGTGAAACCGACATGATTTTACGCCGGGAGTGACGGCGCGCCAGAATATCCGAAAGGCGTCCAATGCAATGCCCCGCCTTCTCCAGATAAATCCCTACCTCTTCCAGGGTTTCGCGCTCGGCAGCACTTCGGCTCGTTCGATCACCTGGATCCATACGCCCTCCGGGAAAGGCCATATGTCCGGACCAAGGGTCGCCCTCGCGCTCCGCCCGCTTGATCATCAATACTTCCAAACGGCTGTTTCGCTCCCGTAAAATCAACGCCACCGCCGAGCGCTGCGCCCAGTGCCGCCACCAAAATCGCTTTGGCCGATAGGCCTTCAGGCGCTGCATCAGGGCATGCATTTCGCCGTGTACATCAATCAACTGCTTTTTTCCTTATTAAAATCGCGAACCTGTTTATTACCCGTAAATCTTCCGCAGGCGCCGCACCGCTTCTTCAAGGCGCTCCATACTCGTCGTATAGGCAAAACGCACATGCTGGTCAGCGCGATATTGGCCGAAATCTGCCCCCGGCGTTATCGCCAGACCGTGCTCCTCCAGCATTTTTATACAGAAGTCCTTGCTGTGCATACCAAAGCGCTCAATCCCCGCGTAGAGATACAGCGCCCCGGTGGGCAACGTGGGAATATCAAAGCCCAAATCACGCAAAGCGGGATACAGGTAATCCCGACGGCGGGCAAATTCATCGCGGCGCGCATTCAAAACTGACCGACACTCCGATGTAAACGCCGCCAACGCGCCGTATTGCCCCATGGTCGACATGGAAATAAACAGATTTTGCGCCAAGCGTTCCAGCGCCGGCATGGCCTCCTCCGGCGCGACCAGCCAGCCGAGACGCCAGCCGGTCATGCCAAAATACTTTGAGAAACTATTGATCACAAAGGCCTGATCGGTAATCGCCAGCACACTGGGGGCATCTTCGCTGTAATTCAGGCCATGATAGATTTCATCGACAATCAAATAGCCATTGCGCTCAGCACACAGCTCGTAAAGCCCCTGCAACTGCTGGGTGGTAAGTATCTCGCCAGTCGGATTTGCCGGCGAGGCGACCAACGCCCCCTTGGTATTGGCCTTCCAGTTCGCGGCAGCAAGTTCTGGCGTCAACTGATAGCGGTCTTCGGGGCCAACCTCAACCAACTGGCCCTCGCCCTCAACCAGGCGAAGAAAGTTTCGGTTACAGGGGTATCCCGGGTCGGTCATCAACATACCTTCGCCCGGATCGACCAATAACGCGGCCAACAACAGCAAAGCGCCGGACGCGCCAGGGGTTACCATAATCCGCTGGGGCGGCACGTCCAGGCCATAATCGCTGCGATAATAATCGGAGATCGCCTGGCGCAATTCGGGAATACCCGTCGCCGGTGAGTAGTAGGTCGCGCCCCGCTCCATGGCCGCCCTCGCCGCGTGGATAATCGGCTCTGCACTGGCAAAATCCGGTTCCCCAGCCTCCATGTGAACGATATCCCGTCCCTCTGCGGCCAGAGCTTTGGCCCGGGTTAACACCTCCACCACTCTGAATGGCTCAATATCCGCCACACGACGCGCGTATGCCATGCTGCACTCCACCTTCTAGCATTTATAGAAATCACCGCGAAACGCGAGCGACCCCGTAGTGTAACAGCGCCGCGACCAACAGAGTATTTAGCTATAGCGCCAGCCCGACTAATCTGGTAGTTTTGCCGGTTTGGCGGCACGGCGCCGCCGAGCAACTCCGCAAATTGCGGTTTACGGCTTGCAAAGTTGAAGAGGGCCAAGTATGCCGGCGAAGGAAAAAGCACCAGAAACACTGAAGAGCTTCGTACCCTATAAAATGAAAAAGGGCGAAGACTATATGAATGACGCACAGAAAGATCACTTCCGCCAGATTCTCCGCAATTGGAAATCGGAACTGATGGAAGAAGTGGATCGCACTGTGACGCATATGAAAGACGAAGCAGCCAACTTCCCCGATCCAGCAGACCGCGCAACACAGGAAGAGGAATTCAGCCTGGAGCTGCGTACCCGCGACCGCGAGCGTAAATTGATCAAGAAGATCGACTCCACGCTCGACCTGATTGACGAAGATGACTACGGCTACTGCGAGACCTGCGGCGTAGAAATCGGCATTCAGCGCCTGGAAGCACGTCCGACCGCAACACTGTGTATCGACTGTAAAACCCTTGACGAGATCAAAGAACGTCAGGAGCGCGGCTAAGCCCAGACCGCCGCAAGCGGGGCCACTAACGCGCCCCGCCACGTGCCCATGTCAATTCAAACAGCCTACATAGGCCGTTTCGCCCCCTCACCAACCGGCCCACTGCATCTCGGTTCGCTTTGCACTGCCGTCGCGAGCTATCTCGACGCCCGCAGCCAGGGCGGCCATTGGCTGCTGCGCATTGAAAACATTGACCCCCCACGGGAGCAAGCCGGCGCAACCGAAGCCATTATCCAGTCACTCCGAACACACGGACTGAACTGGGATGGCGACATTCTGGAACAGCGCTCCCGCAGCACGGCCTACGATGCCGTACTCGACACCCTGCTGAAAACGGGGGACGCCTATTACTGCAGCTGCTCACGCCGTCAACTTCAAGAGCGAAACGGCATTCATCCCAAGGAATGCATCGCGCCGGTTGACCCACAGGACGCCGCCATTCGACTTCGGGTAAACGACAGCAGCTTCAGCTTCGATGACCGCTTGCAGGGCCCCCAACAACAGCCCCTCGCTGAAACCGGCGATTTTGTATTGCGCCGCCGGGACGGGCTCTACGCGTACCAGCTAGCCGTCGTTGTCGACGACATTGCGCAACACATCAACAATATCGTGCGGGGGATCGATCTGATGGACTCCACCGGACGCCAACTGCTTTTATATGAACGCC
>JBFEVY010000399.1:0-2695 GCA_041546665.1 Spongiibacteraceae bacterium
AGTAACGATTACTTCCTCGATCTGGCGTTTTGCCGCGTGCGGCGACTCGCCGTTAGAGCTTTGGGCCAGGCCGGGGAGGCTGTTCGATAGCAGGATCAGCGGCAGAAAAAGCGATTTGTAATTATTCATTTTGCACCAGTTATAGTGGTTTCGTTATTAGAGTGATTAAAGTTTTGCCAAAGCCTTTGGCAGTACCCGGTTCAGCAAAGGCTGAATCGGGCGAATGAGTAATCGCGCGGGGCGCAGCTGCTTGCGCATTTCCCACTCATAATCCTCAAAACTGTGTTGCTGGAAGTTAAGTAGCGCTTGTGCCTCTGTGGAGTCCATCCAGTGGGTGTAGTAGTTTTGTTTGCCCATCGCGCTGTAGGGCAGGGTTAGCGACATTGCGCTGAACGCGGTTTTCATAAAACGGTGATGGAAAATCTGGCAGGACTTGCCACCGCCAATAAGCAGTATCTTGTGCTCGGCCTCCGGCACCTGGCAGGCGTTGCACAGGGCCAGCGCCACGTCTTTGGGGTGAACAAATTCAAGCGGCGTGTCCGGGTGGGTATTCAACAGTTGCTTTAAGGTTGCCCGGTCGGCTTTCAGGGTGCGGGCGTCCACGGCAACACCCACCCGCAGAATCACCCACGGCTGGGTTGATGCCTGTAAGGTCTGCTCAATCGTCAGCTTGTGGCGGGTGTAATTGTCGCTGACGCGGGGCGCATCCTGCAGGGATTTCGTTTTCTCCCCAGGCTGCGATTCTCCAAACACGGTTACCGAGGAGGGGAACACAAATCTCGGGACCGGGGCGCAGCCTGCAATGCTGTTGATCAGGGCGCGTGTGGCCTCCACATTAATCGCTTCGGCGAGTTCCGCTTGGGTTTCGGTCTGCGGGGGAAGCAGAGAGGCGTTGTGAATCACCGCATCGACGTCTTCCAGCAGGGCCGAATGCAAATCGGTATTACAGATATCACCCAGCAGCCATTCGCAGCGGGGCTCGCTTTTATATCGGCGGATAAGGCGGCGGTTTTTCGGCGTGTCGAGATCAAAGCCGCGCACCGCATGACCCTGCGCCAAGGCCTGCTCAATACACATTTGCCCCAGATTCCCCAGGGCGCCGGTGATTAGTATTTTCATTGTGCTGCGTCGCTGCCGAATTGCGTGCAGTGAATGCCTCGGTCGCTTTCAATGGTACCAACGCACTGATTGCAGTGAATGCAGCGGCTTTTAAAATTGGGATCGGCGGCCAGTTGCTTGGGCAGGTCCGGGTCGGCGAGCAGGGTGCGGCCGAGCTGAATAAAGTCAAAGCCCGCGTCGAGCACCTGGGAAAAATTCTCGCCGCTGGAGGCGCCGCCGATGTACACCATTTTGCAGTTAACCGCCTTGCGAATGCGTTTGGCGTGTTCAAGCAGATAGAGATCGTAAAACGGCAGGCTGGGAAACATCTTCTTGCCCATCAACCGAAACACCAGGCGCATAACGCGATTTTTTTCATAGCGCAGCAGGGCAGGCAAAATACTGTCACCGCGGAACATGATCATCGGGTTCATGGTGCTGGTGCCGGTGCTGGTAATAATCGCGTCAATACCGCCGCGATCGAGCGCCGTGCAAATGGTTACCGCGTCGTCGTAGTGCAGGCCACCGCGCCGCCCCTCTGACATACTGATTTTGCCGAGAATGGGAAAGTCATCGCCCACGGCCTCGCGCACCGCTGCCAGTACCCGCAGCGGCAAGCGCAGGCGGTTTTCCATACTGCCGCCGTACTCGTCCTTGCGTTTGTTAGTCAGTGGGCTGAGGAACTGGCACAGGCCGTAGCCGTGACCGAAATGGATTTCCAGGGCGTCAAAGCCTATCGACTTCATAAACCGGGCGGCCTCGCGGTAGGCCTCCACCATATGATCAATATCGCTCAGGCTCATCGCGTCGCAGAACCACATGCCCTCTGAAATACCGAGCTGGTTCAGGCCGCCGCTGGCGCCCTTGGGCCGCCCTTTGAGCGTGTGGTTTTTGGAAAACGACCCGCAGTGCCCCATCTGACCAGACACCAGACAGCCCTCGTTGTGCAGGGTTTTAATTAGCTCGCCGAGTGGTTGGCGAACCCCCTCGTGCATATACAGCATATTGGCGCTGAGCCGCCCGGCGTTTTCCACCGCGCAGTAACCGATGGTGGTCATGGCAATGCCGCCCCGGGCGAGCTCGCGGTGAAAATCCAGCAGCGCCTGGCCGGGCACACCCGCCGGACTGCGGTTTTCAAAGGTGCCTGCCTTAATGAAGCGATTCTTCATATACAGGTTGTTCAAATGGGTGCCGGTCAGCGCCGGGTTGGCTGTATTCGCTGTCATTTATCGATTCGCTGTTATTAGTGTTATTGATCAAACTGTCTTAATAATTCAAATGTATTAAAACTGTCGAAAATAAGAGCAAGGCAAGGCTTGAAAATACGTTTTTTTTCATTTACCTGCTATCCATTACATATCCTGTGTCTATCGGCAACAGCCGCTTGAGAACGTCCTGGCTGTGATGCTATGAAATAGAACCGAGTTATACGGATGAAGAATAATGCGGCAAATCCGGTCTGCCTTTACATCTCAAGCTGATTTTATTATAGCACGAGAGCGGTTGATTTTGCAAGTACTTTTTGCAAATCTCGGTGATCGGAATCAGTTAATTCTGCGAACAGGTCTAACGCAATAAAAACAGAACGGCTCATGAG
>JBFEVY010000422.1:0-2109 GCA_041546665.1 Spongiibacteraceae bacterium
ACTGGCCGGGTCATAGCGGGTCCAGTCTGCCACTAGGTAGACGATATTGTTTTCGGTAAAGGCTTGTTGGATTTCCTCGGTTTTGAGCACCAGGTTTTCATTTGCCGCGCAGGTAATACACCAGTCTGCGGTGACATCGAGAAATACTGCCTGGCCGTTTTCCCTGAAGCGGTCGATCTGGCTGCGATCAAAACCGCTGTTGCCGCGGATTGTCGAAAGCTCGGCGCTATTCAGGCCGCTTGCTAAAACGGCGGGAATGGCTGCAATACTTAATACCGCCAGAATGCGGCCGATCACCTTTCTAGGCCACAGCCACAGGGCGAAGCCAATCAGGAGCCAGCCGCACAGTGCGGCGGCCATACCATTGCTGCCGGCTTGGCGGCCGATGACCCAGGCCAGCCAAATGGCGGTGGCTAGCAGTGGAAAAGCCATAAACTGGCGCAGTACCACCATCCAGGCGCCGGGTTTTGGCAATAGCTTGAGCCAGCGGGGAAAGCAGGTTAACAGCAATACCGGCAACGCCATGCCTACACCGAGGCTGGCAAAGACCAGCAGCGCGATGATGGCGGGCTGGGTAGCGGCAAAGCCGACCGCTGTTCCCATAAAGGGGGCGGTACAGGGGCTGGCGACAACGGTGGCGAGGACGCCGGTAAAAAAGCTGCCGCGATAGCCGCTCTGCTGGCTCAGTTCGCCGCCGAGGTTCATAAAGGCGCCGCCAATTTCAAACATGCCGAGCATATTGAGCCCTAAGCAGAAAAACAGCAGGGACAGGCCAGCGACGAACCACGGGCTTTGCAGTTGAAAACCCCAGCCAACGGCTTGTCCGGCCTGTTGCAGGGCGATAAGCACGGCTGCAACCGCGATGAAGCTGAGCACCACACCAATGCTGTAGGCCAGGCCGTGGGCGGTGGGCTTGCCTTCGTGGGCATTGGCAAAGCTGAGTACTTTTAGCCCGAGAATCGGGAAAACGCAGGGCATCAGGTTGAGAATCGCGCCGCCCAGTGCGGCGGAAACCAGAATCACCAACAGCCCGGACACGCTGATGGGGCCGGCTTTGGAGGTGTGGGCTGGCGCTGTTGTCGGCGTGGTGGTCGCCGTCGCGTTGAGGCTGGCCTCACTGATCTCTGTAAATTCTCCCTTATCGTTGCGTTGGAAAAATTGGTCCCGGGGTGGATAGCATAGGCCTGCGTCGGCGCAGCCCTGAGAGCGAACTTTCAGGGTGACATTATCTTCGGGGGAAATCCCCGCAACGGTGATCGCCGTGCTGTTGTGGTAGGTTTCCGTGGGGCCAAAATAGGGGTCGTCTTTGACCACACCGGGTTCAAATGTGATATCCAGCGGTAGTGTCTGGCCCTGACGGCTGGCGGAAACCTCAAATCGCTCCCGGTACAGGTAATAACCGTCGGCAATACTCCAAAATAACTGCAGGGTGCCGGAATCTTTTGCAACAATATCGATCTGATAGGCTTCAGCAACGGGGAGAAAGCTGGGGCTGGTCTGTTCGAAACGGCTCTCGGTGGCTGAGAAATCGTCTGTCCACGCCACTGTATTCAGACTAAGTACCAGAAATATAAAGAAAAGCCGTTTCATAATTGTATTCGCATGACGGTATGATAGAAATTGTATCGGGGCCCAGTATAGGGGCTCACGTCGGCGGATGGTATGTTGACCACACGTTAAACTCGCCTATATGCAAAGGTGAATTGTTGGAGTGATTGTGCAAAGGAAAATTCCATTTCTCGGTCTATTTTTGGTGCTGTTGTCAGCAGTAAGTGTTGCCGATGAGGCCGCCACTCAAGCTGCGGCGGTTCAGGTGCGTGACGCCTATGTACGTGGATTGCCGCCGACGCAAAAAAACACTGCGGCTTTCATGCGCCTGATTAATGACAGTGATAAACCTGTTACCCTGTTCGCCGGGACTTCCGATGTAGCTGAGAGTCTGGAAATACATAAGCATTTGCACCACGATGGCATGATGCGCATGGAACGTCAGGACTCGGTTGTGGTGGCGCCGCGTGCGGAACTGGCATTTGTGCCCGGTGGTTACCATCTAATGATGTTGAATCTGCGGCAACCGCTGAAGGACGGCGAGCGCGTTACGTTTACCCT
>JBFEVY010000410.1:0-2338 GCA_041546665.1 Spongiibacteraceae bacterium
CGGTCGATGGTTTCGCGCAGGTCAACAAGGTCCATCTCCCGCCATTCACGATCCACCAAAAAACCGAAATGCCGCGGCTCATCAATCTGCCCCGCCCCAGCGCGCAGCAATCGAAACAACCAGATATAGGGATCTTTACTTTCCGGGTAGCGGATTCGCTGCACCTGCAACTGCCACTGCAGTAAATCCACATTGCAGATATGCAGTTTGTCGCGCATCACCTGAATCAAAAAGGCATCCAGCCGCTCGTCTATCAGCCGCTTTTGCGCCTCGCTGTAGCCATTCCAGTGAATAACTTCGTGACAAAAGCGTTTGCAACCGCGGCAAACATCATCACCTATCCCGGTGGAACAGACGCCGATACAGGGGGTGACAACACGTGGCGCAATTGACGACAAAACAGCTCCGGATAATAGCCATGGGGAAACGGCTGATAGGGTAAGCCAGTCCCCCCTTGTCGACAAGAGGTCCGGTAGCGAATCGCACCAGCGACCTGCTCACCCCGGATCACCGGCCAAGATTATCGAGTACGCGCCGGATGCTTAACCATAAAAGCCTTTTCCAGTATACTTGCCAACCCAATTTCACATCGATGACGGGCATCGATAGTCCCAATCACCGGCGATCCCGGTGAATTCGGGTATTGAAACCAAGAGAGGAGCATATTGTGCTAGAGGCATATCGGAAACACGTAGAGGAGCGCGCAGCTCAGGGTATCGTCCCCAAACCCCTCAATGCAGAGCAAGTGGCCGGTCTGGTGGAACTGCTAAAGAATCCCCCTGCAGGCGAAGAAGCCACGCTGGTAGAGCTGATTTCAACACGCGTGCCACCGGGTGTTGACGAAGCGGCTTACGTAAAAGCCGGTTTTCTTTCCGCCATTGTTAAGGGCGAGGCAAACAGCCCGCTGATCACCAAAGAAGAGGCGGTAAAACTGCTGGGCAATATGCATGGCGGCTACAATATCGCAACCCTGGTAGAACTGCTGGACGATGCCAGCTTGGCGGCGCTGGCTGCTGAAGAACTCAAGCACACCCTGCTGATGTTTGACGCCTTCCACGACGTGGAAGAAAAAGCCAAGGCCGGTAACGAGCACGCCAAGGCAGTAATGCAAAGCTGGGCAGATGGAGAATGGTTTACCAGTCGCCCGGATGTCCCTGAAAGTATTGTAAAAACGGTATTTAAAGTTACTGGTGAAACCAACACCGACGACCTGTCTCCAGCACCGGACGCCTGGTCTCGCCCAGACATCCCACTGCACGCTCTGGCCATGTACAAAATGGAGCGCGACGGCATCAAGCCTGACGAGCAGGGTCAAATTGGCCCCCTTCAGCAAATCGAAGAGCTGAAGAAAAAAGGCCACCCCATTGCTATGGTCGGCGACGTTGTTGGTACCGGTTCTTCACGTAAATCTGCGACCAACTCAGTGCTGTGGTTCTTCGGCGACGATATGCCCGGCGTGCCCAACAAGCGCGGCGGCGGTGTATGTATTGGCGGCAAAGTGGCTCCGATCTTCTACAACACCATGGAAGATGCCGGCGCACTGGTATTTGAAGCCCCCGTTGACGACCTCAACATGGGTGACGTTATCGAAATCCGCCCCTATGACGGCATCATCAAAAACGTTGACACTGGCGCAGTCGTTAGCGAATTCACCCTGAAATCAGACGTACTGCTGGACGAAGTGCGTGCCGGCGGCCGTATCAACCTGATCATCGGTCGCGGCCTCACCAGCAAAGCGCGTGAGTCACTGGGTCTGGAGCCCTCTACTCTGTTCCGTCAGCCTGCACAACCCGCAGACAGCGGCAAAGGCTTTACTCTGGCTCAGAAAATGGTCGGACGTGCCTGCGGCCTGGCAGAAGGTCAAGGTATTCGCCCCGGCACCTACTGCGAGCCCAAGATGACTACTGTTGGCTCCCAGGACACCACTGGACCAATGACCCGCGACGAGCTGAAAGACCTGGCGTGTCTGGGCTTCTCGGCCGACCTGACCATGCAGTCATTCTGTCATACTGCGGCTTACCCCAAGCCCGTTGACATTGACACCCAACACACCCTGCCGGACTTCATCATGACCCGCGGCGGTGTATCTCTGCGCCCCGGCGACGGTATTATCCACAGCTGGTTGAACC
The DNA here is from genome assembly GCA_041546665.1 of Spongiibacteraceae bacterium. Taxonomy (GTDB): domain Bacteria; phylum Pseudomonadota; class Gammaproteobacteria; order Pseudomonadales; family Spongiibacteraceae; genus Spongiibacter. The sequence continues at coordinate 2,130 of JBFEVY010000410.1, forward strand.
GCATGCTGCTGCCCGACACTGTGGGTACCGGCGGCGACTCTCACACCCGCTTCCCAATGGGCATTTCCTTCCCGGCCGGCTCTGGCCTGGTGGCCTTTGCGGCAGCGACTGGCGTGATGCCACTGGATATGCCGGAATCCGTACTGGTTCGCATCAAAGGTGAAATGCAGCCCGGTATCACCCTGCGCGACCTGGTTCATGCCATCCCC
>JBFEVY010000055.1:0-14012 GCA_041546665.1 Spongiibacteraceae bacterium
CGGGTACCGCGAGCACCGAAAAAGGCAAGCCGCCGAGGGTGACGGTATCACCATTCTGAACCGGGTGAGTAATTTGTGGGCAGGCCTTGGCGGGGCCGTAGACCACCGCAGTCGGGAAATCCTCCAGCAGCTGTGCGACGCCGCCGACGTGGTCTGGGTGGTGATGCGTGATTAAAATTGCGGTAAGCTGAAGATTGTTTTTGAGCAAATGGGCTTTCACGGGAGCAGCATCGCCAGGGTCGACGACCACAGTCGCCTCGCCGGCGCACAAGCACCAGATGTAGTTGTCGGTGAAAGCCTCAATGGGCGAAATGCTTAAATCTGTCATATTTATACCTCAGCCGCAGGAGGTTACCGATTCAGCTTCTGTCAATCAAGCCGCAGGCAGGTATCGCAAGGCTTGGCAGTACTGATCGGCGGCACCTGGGCAGTGAAGATAAGCAAAAGGCATACCATGGGTAGATGGCGGTCTCAACATTCTCCAGACGTTCTGATCCCGGCGCTGCGTCAGTGGTTTACAACGCCCCTGGGGCGCACTGTGCTGCAAGAGGAACAGGGCTTGATTCACGATGCGGTTATGGATTCCTCTACCGCGCGGAACTACCTGCTCAAGCTGAGCGCCATTCCCGAACGTCTGCCCTTGAACAAAGACGAAATTCATCAGCGCCAGGTGCATGTGGGTAGCAGCAGTCAGTATGGTTACAGCCAGGTACTGGACGCGATAGGTGACTTCCATCAGTTACCCATCGCCAACGAATCTCAGGATGTGGTCATTCTGCATCACCTGCTGGAGTTTGTGGAAAACCCCCACCGCGTACTGAGAGAGGTGGAGCGGGTAATTGTTCCCCACGGCAAAGTGATTATTTGCGGTATCAATCCCTATTCTTTGTTGGCTGTTCGGGGGTTTCTGGGGCGCTTGAAGCGGAGTCCCGTGTGGCAGAACCACAGTTTGACCACGTCGCGAATACAGGACTGGTTGTCGCTGCTCGGCTTTGACGTCAATAGCGTGGAGTATGCTTTTCACCGGTTCCCGGTGAATAGTCCAGCCTGGTTTTTGAATCACCAGACGCCTTCCAGCCGTATTCCAATGGGTGGCATTTTTGTGCTGAGCGCGACAAAATACCGGGCGCCGCTGACGCCATCGGCCGATTCGCTGCGTCAGCGCGCGCAAATCCTGCGGCACCCGGCAATGTACGGGGCCACCAGGGGGGCAGACCCCCAGCCTTGAGATAAGTAACGACAATGACCGTAGAAATCTTTACCGATGGCGCCTGCCGGGGGAATCCCGGCCCGGGTGGTTGGGGCGCTTTGCTCCGTTACCGGGACAAAGAGCGCACGTTGTATGGTGGTGAGCCCAATACCACCAATAACCGAATGGAACTTACCGCCGCAATCGAGGGCCTGAAAGCGCTGACCCGGCCCTGTGAGGTGGTGTTGACCACCGATTCCCAATATGTGCGTCAGGGCATCACCGAATGGATGCCCAACTGGAAGAAACGGGGTTGGAAAACCGCGGCCAAAGCGCCGGTGAAAAATGCTGACCTTTGGCAGGCGCTTGATAAAGAGGCCAGTCGCCACCAGATTGACTGGAAGTGGGTGAAGGGACACAGCGGGCACCGGGAAAATGAGATCGCTGACAGCCTGGCAAATCAGGGCATTGATGAACTGGGGAGACATCGCTGATGCGGCAAATCGTACTTGATACCGAAACCACCGGTCTGGATCCGTCGCAGGGTCACAAAATCATTGAAATTGGCTGTGTGGAGCTGGTCAATCGGCGCCTGACTGGGCGCCACTACCACCAGTACATCAACCCCGAGCGGGAAGTTGAAGCGGGGGCGATTGAGGTCCACGGTATCACCAACGAAATGCTGGCGGATAAACCGGTGTTTTCCGCCATTGCCGACGAGTTCCTCGATTTTGTTAAAGGTGCCGAGCTGATTATTCACAACGCCCCCTTTGACGTTGGCTTCCTGGATTCGGAGCTGACGCAACTTGGGCGCGGTCTGCCGGTAATCAAGGATATCTGCGGCGTGATCGATACCTTGATCATGGCCCGTCAGAAGCACCCCGGGCAGCGAAACAGCCTGGACGCACTCTGCCAGCGTTATTACGTTGATAACTCCCAGCGCGACCTTCACGGCGCATTGCTCGATGCCGAGATACTCGCTGATGTTTACCTGGCGATGACCGGCGGCCAGACTAATCTCGCGCTGTCAGCAGAAGCGGAGCAGGGGCAGCAGCAGGGGGCGATGGATTTCCAGCGTTTGCCAGCGGATCGGCCGCCGCTACGGGTGCTGATGGCGACGGAGGCAGAACTGAGTGCCCACCGCGAGCAACTGGATATTATTGATAAGGCCAGTGGCGGCAATTGCCTGTGGCGCAAGGGAGAATCGGAATCGGCCTGAGTCGTGCGCCCGCGATTTTGTTAACGCGGTCTCCTCACCGTGTTTCCGAAGGCAAATACTTGTTTTATTACTGTGCTTCCTCGCGTAAAGATGCTAAATATTTGTTATACCGTCGGTTCGCAGTTTCTAACGGAAGGAATTACCGGCGGAGTTAACAGCACTACAGGGCTTTTTTGTGGCACTACAGCAACCCATAAATTCTAATTCGCTAGACCTTGTTGTTGACGAGTTGGCCAACACCGTCCAGCAGGCCACCAATGTCTTTGAAACCTTTCTGGCCGAGCGTCACGATCTTGAACTATTGCGCCAGTGCGAGGCAGACCTTCGCCAGATAGGCGGAACACTGCGCCTGTTGCAGATTCCAGGCGCTGCGCTGCTGGCGGACGAAATGCGCAATCTCTGCGTTGCGGCAGCAGAGGATGATGGTTCCAACATCGAGACCAAGTTGAATGTGCTCAGCACGGCGTTCTTTGTACTGCCTCGTTATCTGGAATTTATTCATCACCGCAGTGAAGATATTCCGCTGCTGGCGATTTCGCATGCCAATGAGTTGCGCGCGGCGCACGACCAGATGCTGCTGCCCGACAGTTATTTCAATCAGAATGACAATTGGCTGTTCAGCCGTGACAGCAAACTGGTTCTGCGCAATAAGGCGCTGACCGGCGGCGATTTTGATACTGCGGTCAAGCCGATTCGCCAGCTGTACCAGAGTGGCCTGCTCGGTCTGCTCCGGGATGCGCAACCGCAAATGCAGTTAACCCTGATGGCGCGAGCCCTGCGCAGATTGTGCAATATCGTTCCGCCAGGGGCCTCCCAGCGCTTCTGGCTGCTGGCGGCGGCGGTACTGGAAGCCTTTGCCAACGAAGGGCTGGAAATTTCCCCGACCCGCAAGCGAATCTTGTCTGGGCTGGAGGGGCTGCTGCGCAATACCCGCTCTGACGGTATGCGCAGTAATGAAGTCATCGAACGGGAATTGATTTTTCTGTTGCTGATCTCCGCTTACCGTGAAGGCCTGGCGGGCAAGCTGATCGGTGCCTGCAAGCTGACGCCCCATTCGGTGACTGATGTTGATCTGCGTGATCTGCGCCAGCAGATGTTGGGCATTAGTTACGAGACCGTCTCGTCGGTACTGGGCGAATTGCGCAACGAGTTGCGCCATGCCAAAGATATTCTCGAATTGATTGCGCAACACGGTCGCAGTGATGAAGAGGAACTGCGGCCTCTTGCGGAGGTGTTGCAGCAAAGCGCCGACGTAATGCAGGTTTTGAACCTGCCGTCTCTCGCCGCTGTATTAGGGGAGCACGCACAGAAATTTCAGTCCTTAATTGGTCAGGATCTTGCCAAACACCGCAATGACCTGGAATCGCTCGCGGAGACCCTGCTATTTGTAGAAAGTAGCCTTGCGCAGATCGATCGCCGCAAACTGAATTACGAAGACCTGGAAGATTTGAGCCTAGCCAAGCGTGACTCGATCAATGCCGATAATCTGGTGAATGAAGCACGCAGCCTGGTGATTGAAGAAGCCAAGGCGGTGGTGAGCATGGTCAAGCGGGCACTGGCATCGTATCTGGAATCGGGTTTTGATATCAGCCACATCGTCAATGTGCCGCAAAGCCTGGATTCGGTGCGGGGCGCCCTGCAATTGATGCAATTGAACAAGGCGGCGGCAATTTCGGTGTCAGCGGTGGCCTTTGTCAAATCTTTCCTGAAACGCAATGAACTCAACGCTGAAACCGATGTGCGATCTATGGAAGTGCTGGCCGATGCGATGATCAGTATTGAATACTATCTGAACGATCTGGGCCGGCATTTTATCGGTGACGAAAAGATTCTGAAAATAGCCGAAGACAGCCTTGTTGCTTTGGGCTATGCGCCGGATGTTGCCGCACTCGGTGAGCAGGGTAGTTCGGCGTGAAAATCGACAGCATTGAACCTATTCTGCTCATTATCTGCGGCGTCTTTATCGCATTGACGTTGATTGCTATTTTGCGGCTCACTAAACGTCCCGTCGGAGCGCTTATTACCCTGCTGATTTTCGCGCCCCTCAGCGTCGGCATGGTGGTGTTCACCCAGGATGTCTACAGTTACCGGAATCTGGCTGAAGAGCAAAGTGTGGCGCGGGTATTCATCAGCTTGATGGATGACGACGGCCACTATGACGTCACTCTGGATATGCCGGGCAACGAAACCCGACACTTTATGTTGATGGGCGACCAGTGGCGTTTGGAAGGTCGGGTATTGCGGTGGCGTCTGCCGGTGGCACAAGTTGGCATCACCAACCTAGTGAGACTGGAGCGGCTGTCGAATCGGTTTGCGGTTCCCGAAGAAAACAATATTCACATCGACTATTCCCTGCCCAACAAGGCCTTTGTCGACACCTGGCCGATTTTGCAAAAGGCGCGCTTTCTGCTGGAGTGGGTTGATGCGGAGTACGGCAATGGCGTCTTTGCGCCGCTGACTGACGGTGCGGCCTACGGGATTTATCTCGGCCGCAGCGGAATGTTCCTTCGAGCGGAAAACCCAATCGCTATCAAGGCCTTGCAGGACTGGTCTGCTTGACTTGGGGTGTGCCATAGCCACAATATGGCGTTCTTCTCACTCGTCTGGAGCTAATTTTTGGACTTTCTTGCAGCTTACGGCCTGTTCCTGGCCAAATCTATTACCGTCGTGGTCGCACTCGTATTGGCAATTGCCGCCATTGTGGCCATTGGCCAGCGCAGCAAGCGTGAAGGCGAGGAGGGACACATTGAGGTTACCGCGCTTAATGACCGCTTTGACGATTGGAAAGACGCGCTGGAGTACTCGGTTCTAGAAGAAGAGGCCTACAAAAAGCATCACAAAGAAAAGAAAAAGCAGAAAAAGGCCGAGCACAAGCACAAGAAAACCGATGAAAAGCCCAAGAAACGGATTTATGTTCTCGATTTTGACGGAGACATCCGCGCGTCTGCGGTAGCCTCACTACGCCATGAAATTTCAGCGATCCTGACAATTGTTCGTCCTGAAGACGAAGTTTTACTGCGTCTGGAAAGCCCGGGCGGAATGGTTCACAGCTACGGACTGGCGTCGTCGCAACTGCAACGCATACGCGACAAGGGCATTACCCTGACGATTGCAATTGACGAAGTGGCGGCCAGTGGCGGGTATATGATGGCCTGTACTGGGTCAAGACTGCTAGCAGCGCCCTTTGCGGTAATCGGCTCCATTGGTGTTGTGGCCCAAATGCCGAACTTCCACCGCCTGCTGAAAAAGCACGATGTTGATATCGAGTTGCATACCGCAGGCGAATATAAGCGTACCTTGACCATGGTGGGCGAAAATACTGAAGCAGGGCGGCGCAAATTCGTTGAGGAGCTGGAGATTACCCACCAACTGTTTAAGGATTTTGTCGGCCGGAACCGACCTCAGCTCGACATTGATCAAATCGCCACCGGCGAAGTTTGGTATGGTCAGCAGGCCCTGGAAAAAGGCCTGGTTGATGCCTTACAGACCAGCGACGACTACCTGCTTGCTATGAGTGCAGAGGCTGATCTGTTCACCGTTCGTTACCGGCAAAAGCGTAGCCTGCAGGAACGTCTCGGGGTGGCCGCGGAAGCCGCAGTGGAGCGCGGAAGCTGGAAAATCCTGGAGAAGCTCAACAATACCCGCCTGTGGGGATAACAGGAAAATAACGGCGGTAAAGAGACGGTTTCAGTAATGTGTGGCAAAAAATTTAATCACCGTCTCCGCTTGCAGCGCGGCATTACCGTCAAGGAAGTTATTCTGATTTTGCTCATCCTGATTTTGGGGGGGCTGTATCTCAGCACACGGGTTTTTGAACGTCTTGACGAGGCCCGGGTTACAAAGGCGCGCAGTGATCTGGAACGCATTGCTGCGGCGCTGCATCAGTATAAACTTGATAATCAACATTACCCCTATGAAACGCAGGGTTTGCAAGCCTTGCTCCAGGCCAGTGAGGAAGACCGAAGTAGCTGGAATGGGCCCTATCTGCAACGTTCGTCGCTGCTGTTTGATCCCTGGAAAAGACCCTACCGCTATAGCGCATCGAATGTGCCGCCCACTTTCGCGCTGTCTTCGCTGGGCGCCGATGGCGAAGTTGGCGGAAAGGGGGTCGATGCTGACATCCAAATCCGGTTTAGCAGCGGTGGCGCGTCACTCTAGTGATTCACTGACGTTGCTATCCCGAATTCTCAACAACGATGCTCACGCTGAAGCGCCCTGAATTTCTCGATTTGTTTGAGCAAATGCTGCCGGGAGAATTTTTCAGTGATCAAGTCTCGGCGCAACTGGGCTATTTTTCGCGCATACTCAGAGCACCGCGTGCTGTTGCCAAATTCCGAGTAACCAGACCTTGTGGAACGATCGGGCGTGCTACGACCATTCGCTGGCGCAGCGTTGCTGGTATTTCGGAAGCGTTGCTGTGATTTCACTGGCGCGGTAATCAGCAGTGGGGGCAGGTCTTCCTGTTCCAGTGAAACACGTGGACTGGAGGCGGGCGGAGGCGTATCTGAATAAACCGTGTTCCCCCGTTCATCGATATATTTATAAATTGTCCCTGCCTGCACCGGGAGAGCAGACAGCATCAAAATCAGCGCATTCCTTGCGAAGCTCATGACTCACGTCCTGTGGTCGTAATTTAGAATTCATACTATCGCTAAGCTCGCCTACAGAAAAGGTTTTGGAGGCTGAATGCAAGGGCAGGATGACAGGGTTGCAGTAACTCCCTTTGCGCTGCGGTCGCGTTTCAATACGAAAATGGAATAGTATCCTGGTTATAGCGTTTTATGCCGGGGTGAGGGATGAGCAGCGATACAGGTATACAAGGATTTCGGGAGACGAGCTTTACCTATCAGGGTAAGACCCGCAGGGTGTATCGGGCGGGAACCGGGCCTGGGGTTGTGGTGATGCACGAAATACCCGGTATTACGCCACAGGTCATCAAATTTGCCAGAGAGCTTGTGGCGGCGGGATTCACGGTTGCGATGCCGGATATGTTTGGCGAGCCAGGCAAAGCGCTGTCCACGCCCTATATTGCGGGGCAACTGGCCCGCGCATGTATATCCAGGGAGTTTTCGGTTCTGGCCGCTAATAAAGCCAGCCCGATAACCGAATGGTTACGGGCGCTGTCGCGGGACTTGCACAATGAAATCGGCGGCAAGGGGGTTGGCGCGATTGGCATGTGCCTTACCGGAAATTTTGCGCTGGCCCTGGCGATGGACGAGTGCATGAGAGCACCGGTGCTTTCTCAACCCTCGCTCCCGTTACCCTTAACAAAGGCTAAAAGGCGGGCTTTGCATATTGCGCCGCAGCAACTGGAGTGTCTCAAACGACGAGCGCAGGATGAGAATTTAAAGGTGTTGGGACTCCGTTTTCACGGCGACCCGCTGTCTCCTCCTGAGCGCTTTCAAACCCTGCGGGCAGAGCTCGGCGAGCAATTTGAGGCGATTGAAATTGAATCCAAATTCGGCAATCCGGAGGGTAATAAACCGGCGCACAGCGTGTTAACCACGGATCTGATTGACCAATCCGGAGAGCCGACGCGCGAGGCGCTTGATCGTGTGTTAGCGTTTTTTAAAGAAACGCTGGTTTAGTGTGTTATTCGGTGCGCACCCCGATCAGTGGAGTGGGGTGAATATTAGTCGGTGTGCTGATTGCGGAATTGCTTGGGCGTTAGCCCGGTAATATTTTTAAACGCGCGGGAAAAGTTCGAATCGGTATTGTAGCCGCACATATCGGCGATGCGACTAATCGGGTAGTTGGTCTTTGCCAGCATGACCTTGGCGTGGTTAATTGACACTTCCTGTTTGAGATTCGCAAAGGAGTTACCCTCCTGTTGGAGGTGTCTAGCCAGGGTTCGCTCAGACATATTCATCGCATCCGCAGCCTTGCTCAGGCTGATACCGCGGCCCCGGGTGAGGCATTCCTGTAGAAAGCTGATCACGCTGTTGCTGGCCGATTCGGCCTCGGATTGACCAAATTCGGTTTTCAGTCTCTGGTAAACCTCGTCGAACGTTTCGCGGTTGTGGGTAATCAACGGGGTCTTGAGATGGTGTTCCTGCAGAATGATCTCGATCTTTTCCTGAGCAAATAAATACTTCGCCTGGAAGTGATTCTCGTAGTCAGCGACCTCGCCAAACGGGGCGTGGGTGAGACGAACTTGTATCGGCGGATCGGTCAATTTGCAGAAATTGCGCAAATTCAGGAAATACCCCGTCACAGATTCATCAATATGGGCCTGCATATCGCCAAAATCGAGGATGGGTTTCAATTCGATATGGTAATTGCTGCCGACCGTATGGCGTTCAAATCGGTACGCAGGAAGAACGGTGTGGGCATACTCGATCATGATTTCCAGCGCCTGCTGGATGTTCTTCGCGGTGAATGAGGCTAAACCGAACATCCCCCCCGAAACGGTAATCGGGATGCAGTCAGCCAGCTGAACTGATAAGGGTAGACCGGGTTGCGCGATATCCAGGCAGCAGCGGTTGAGTTCCTGAAACTGCCATCCGCTCAGGTATTTTTGCTGCCGCTGGGCTTGCTCATCGGAGATGTTGCAGTGGCGATAAAGTTCGGCGAGATCCTGATTGCAACGATCGTAAAAATTTTCTGCCAGGTCGAGCAGGGCAATGGGAATGTTTTTACGGTGCAGGGCGTCGTTGCTTGAAAGGGTTGCCATTACGATACTAAATAAAAAAGCCGTGTCGTCATTGTCACGACAATATTTGAAATCCGGGTATGCGGAAACCTGCGAGCCAATGACGTTATTTTGATCATTATTGGCTGAAATCGAATATCACATACATTTCTATGGAAGTCTACATTGTTACGCTTGATGGCTTGCTCCTCTGCGTTTCGCGTAGTGTCGTGCCGCAAATACACGGGTTATGACAGAAAATGAATTGATAATGTCCAGAAATGACAGGTTCGGCTTCGGCGTTGGAAATATACTGATTATCGTGGTTCCCGGCGCGTAGCTGTGCCTTGGGTGAGTGCAAATAATAGTCCAGTCGCGCATTGGCGCGAAAATCGGAGATATCCATGAGTCAAGATCTCAACGCTTTAAACAGAGAGGCCATCGCCTCCGCACAACGCTATATGGGGAGGTTTGCCTGGCTTACTCTGGCGCTGTGTCTGTTTGTCAGTACGGCCTTTGTCGCGAATATGTATCTGTATTTGAATGGCATCCTTCCCGCCTGGGCTGCGACGATTATCTTGGCCTTTTTAACTTACGGCTCCTATACCAGTTTGCACGAAGCCGCGCACCGAAATATCCATGGTCGATTCCATAATCTGTCCTGGGTGGGGGAGTTGTGTGGCTTCTTGAGTGCCCCGCTGATTATGATCCCTCATTCCTCTCACCGCCCAGAGCACCTCGATCACCATCGTTACACCAATGATGAGCACAAAGACCCCGATTTTTGTGTGAACGGTATGGGTAAAGGCTTTTGGCAGTTTCTGGCGACACCGTGGCGGGTGCTGTGGACACATAACACCTATTTGCTTCGCAACCGTAACTGGGAAAACACCACAACTACCGCAAAGATGGTATACCTGCTTGAGCTGGTTGTAAGCTTCGGTTGGCGGATCCTCGTTGTTGCGCTGTCGCCAAATCTGGAGACGGTTGCCGTGTTGTTATTGGGTTATGTTGGTGGTGCTTATTTTCTGATCTACTGGTTTGCCTACCGTCCTCACTGGCCCTATGAAACCAAAGGGCGTTTTGTCGACACCGCCAGCCTGATTTTTCCGCGCTGGTTGAAATCAATTGAATGGCTGTGGATGGGGCAGAACCTTCACTCGGTACACCATGCTTTCCCCCGGGTGCCATTCTACTTGTACCACAGTGTTTTTCGCGAAGTTGAGCCGGCATTTCGCGCGCATGGCGGACAGGTTATGGGGGTGTTTAGCCGAGAGCGGATACCGTCAACGGTGCCCGCCACAAATGCTTCTTACGCGCCGCTGCAAAGCGAATGATTTTTGGGTGTGAGTGAAGTCATTATAAAAAAGGCCGCCCTTGGGCGGCTTTATCGTATACGGAATTAGAAATTCCAGATCAGCTGTACATTGTAGGATCGTGGCGCTGAAAAGGTGGCCTGGGTTCCCCAGTCAGATGCGAAAAAGCCGGTAATGTATTTCTCATCGGTCAGATTTCGAACACCGGCGGTAGTCCGCAGATCCCATTTTTCAAACAGGTAGCTGATACGGCTGCCGAGTAACCAGTATCCCTCCTGACGTGAGGCCTCGCGGTTGCTGGCTTCAAAATAGAATTCGTCGGAATAATAGGCATCAAAGGCGAGTTCCAGCGGTCCACCCCAGAAATCCCAGGTTTTACTCAAGGACAGATTGCCGGTCAGTTCGGGTGTGCGAATCACACGGTTGCCGGTGTAGTCCGCGGTGCCTTGTTCGAAGTTGCCATTTTCGTCATAGCCGTAGGCGTTCTGAAAATCTTCATACACGGCATCCAGGTACGCGGCTCCGCCCAGCAAAACAAAGTTATCAAACCATTTCGGAAAAAGCGGCATTACAATATCGAATTCACCACCCTGGATACTGGCCGCGCCAGCGTTCTGGAAACTGATAATGCCGCCGGCAAAGGTTGACAGGTAATAGGTCTGCAGGTTTTTGACGTCGTAATCGAATACTGCGGCATTAAGCTGTATCGCACCGTCAAAAAAGCTGGTTTTGATACCGAGTTCATAGGCCGTCAGCTCCTCGGGGGCGACGTAGTCGGGTTCCTCGGTGATTGCAACCGTGTTGTAGGTGGCGGCTTTGACTGCCTCCTGCCAGGACAGGTAGACCATGGTGTCGCTGTCGAAGGGGCGCATCTGCAGGGATACTTTAGGCGTAAAGTCTTTTTGTAAATCCCGCGCGGGGTACGGATCGCCATTACTGTCAGTGGCAACATCGCTCTGATCGTTAATCTGGATACGGCCATTGCCGGTGTCCAGGCCCACGGTGGATGAGACGATATAGCGCTCTTCTTCCTGATAGCGGCCGCCCAGGGTCAGGTCCAGCCAATCGGTCAGGTTAATGGTTGTCTGCGCAAAAATGGCTTTGGACTCCGTGCCCACCAGGCCGGTGAGGTCAAAGGCACCGCTGGGGAGGTTGTTCAGGGTCGCGAGATTGAGCAAGTCAACAAGGGGTTGGGGTAGGTTCAAGCCCAGTATGGCGCCCTCGGTGAGGTCGAGGCCCAGCAGCTGGAAATCTACCTCGCCAAAACCCTGTTCCGCCTGGAAGTAGAAGCCGCCGACGATCCACTCCAGCCAGTCGGGCCCCGACTCACCGTTGGAAAGTATCTGCAGTTCAGCGGATTGGGCGTCGATGTACTGGTCGGGCGTATTCAGCGCCGCGATTGGGGTGGCAGAGCCGTCCAGGTCACGAATCCCCTTGGTATCCATTCGTTGATCACTGCCCAGCAGTTTTACGGTAAACCAGGGGGCCAGATATTCCACCGAGCCGTAAACCACATCGTTGGCGTCGGTTTCATTAAGGACCTTGGCGTCAATTTCTCCGTAGTAGCCGGTCTGGGGTTCGATCATGAAGACATTTTCGCCCAGTTGGGAGGGGTGATTGTTATAGCTGATGGTGCCCGCACCGAGATACATCTCAAGGTGAGTGGTGGCCAGGTTGATATCCAGGTTTTCTGAGGGTTGAGCGCGAAACTTCAGACGGTAGCCATGGGCGCGGTCGCCGTGCAGGTCGCGGCTGGCATTGTCGTGCTTACCTTTGTAGAAGCCGTCGGATTCGGTATACAAGGCACTGGCGCTGACGGCGACGTTTTCGCCAATCGGCATATTCAGATGGACTCGCCCCTGAGTGGTGCCAAAGCTGCCTTTTTCAGCCAGTACGTCGCCATAGAAGCCGTCAAATTCGGGGTTCTTGGTGTAGATTGCAATCGCGCCGCCGGTGGCATTGCGGCCGAACAGCGTGCCCTGCGGCCCCTTCAACACCTCGATTCGCTCCACTGCACCGAAGTTTTGCGACAAGTTGGAGGAGAAGGGGTAGTAGATTCCGTCGATATAGGTCGCAACGCTGGGGTCTGCCGCGATGGTGGCGTCGGTGCCGATGCCCCGCAGGAAGGTGATGGTGTAGCTGACCTGTTCGCTGACGTGCAAACCGGGGGTGATACGTTGCAGCTCAACCTGGTCGGTCACGCCGAGGGCATCCAGTTTTTCGCCGGAGAAAGCCTGCAGGGAAATCGGGACATCCTGAACACTTTCACTGCGTTTTTGCGCAGTGACCACCACTTCTTCTATCAGCCGCGATGTACGGCCCTCCTGAGCGTGTACTGTGCTGACACAGGCTTGGGCGGCGATCAGGGCGCAAATGGATTGGTGAAGTTTGCTCTTGCGTATCATTGGCTTTACCGAATTAACGAAACGTGATTATTGTTACGTTAACTCTATTCTGTGTGATTGGCCGGGAGCAAGAGGCGGCGGCAGGGTTCTGGCGCCGAATAACCAAAGGTGTTTCCTGACGACTAAAATTGCGCCGTTACTCGGCGTGTTGGAAGCAAGCAATCCCATTGAGTCGCAGGGAGCGTGCCCCTGCTGGGATCACCGAAGCGAGTTTAGTTGTCGGTGTCATTGTCGCTCATGGCGAATTGCTTAGCGTTTTTCACGTTGCGAAAAACCAGTTCCTCAATGCCGGTGTCCTGGCGTTCTGCCAGTGCGCGCTTTGCCTCAATCTGGTTGTGACGGGGTGATTTGGCGCAGACCGGGTCGGTATTGTGCATATCGCCGGTCAGCATAAAGGCCTGGCAGCGACAGCCTCCTAAATCAGCGTCTTTTTCGTCGCAGGAGCGGCAGGGTTCCCGCATCCATTCGTCGCCACGAAAATAATTAAACCCGGCGCTGTTGGCCCAGATATCCGCAATTGTCATGTCGCGGATATTGGGGAAGGCCAATGGCAGCATCCGCGCGCTGTGGCAGGGCAGCGCTGTGCCATCCGGTGTGATGGTTAAAAACACCTGTCCCCAGCCGTTCATACAGCGCTTGGGCCGCTCTTCATAGTAATCCGGGGTAACAAAGATCAGCTTGGTGGCCTTGCCTTCGGCCAGCAGTTTTTCCCGGTACCGGCGGGTGGTTTCCTCAGCGCGCTCCAACTGTGCTCTGCTGGGCAGTAAAGCGTCGATATTGTGGGCCGCCCAACCGTAATACTGGCAGGTTGCCAGCTCGACATAGTCCGCTTCGAGCTCAACGCACAATTCAATGATTTTATCGATCTGGTCGATATTGTGCCGATGGGTGACAAAGTTCAGCACCATGGGATAGCCCTGTGCTTTTACCTCTTTCGCGACCCGCAGTTTTTGTTCAAAGGCTTTGCGGGAACCGGCCAACATATTATTGACGGATTCGTCGCTGGCCTGAAAACTGACTTGGATATGATCCAACCCGGCGCGGCGAAAATCTGCGACTTTCTGTTCGGTCAGGCCAATGCCGGAGGTGATCAGATTCGAGTAGTAGCCCAGTGCTCGTGCACCTTCTACCAGTGTCATCAAGTCCTGGCGCACCAGCGGTTCACCGCCGGAAAAGCCCAATTGTACCGCACCCAGGGCGCGGCCCTGCTCAAACACGCTCAGCCACTCGTCGGTAGATAGCTCATTATTGA
>JBFEVY010000429.1:0-1876 GCA_041546665.1 Spongiibacteraceae bacterium
ACGAATAAGGTCTTTTTCATGGTTGTTGCGTCCCCGAATTTGCGCGTGATCTAGAGTGACCCAGTGTAAAAACTGCGGCATTATACACGACTCATTGGAGCGAGGGCCATTTTTTGCCCCCCACCAAGCCCAACCACTTGCTATTTTCGGAATCTCTATGTCTGGCGTACCCGCTTTGAATTACCGCAGCTGCACCTATATGAAAAGTGCCCCCAAGCTGGCGGACTGCCCCCCGGACATTGGCGCCGAAGTCGCTTTTGCAGGGCGCTCCAACGCCGGCAAGTCCAGCGCAATAAACCGCCTAACTGACAACGGCAAGCTCACCAAGACCAGTAAAACACCGGGCCGCACCCAGCTAATCAACTTTTTTGCCGTGGCCCAGGATGAGAACAAACGCATTGTAGACTTACCCGGCTACGGCTTTGCGAAGGTACCCATTGCCGTCAAACAGGCCTGGGAAAAAAATCTCGACCACTACCTTCAACACCGGCAATCGCTGCGCGGCCTGGTATTGCTGATGGACATTCGCCACCCGCTGACCGACTTCGACAAAATGATGATCACCTGGGCCAGCGAAGCGGCAATGCCGGTACGAATTCTTCTGACCAAGGCCGACAAGCTAAAGCGCGGCCCGGCAATGAATACCCTGATGCAGGTTCGCAAAGAGCTCCAGCCCTTTGGCGCCCTGGTAAGTACCCAGTTGTTCTCCGCCACCAAAGGTGACGGCCTGGACGACCTGCGGGAGCAGCTGGATTTGTGGCTGGCGGCAGAGGAAGAGGAGGGGGAAGAGCACGTCGAGGAATAATCCCTCACGACAACTCCCTCAGCGCCCGCTAGGCTTAGTGGGCCTCATCCCAATTGACGCCCACACCCACGCCCACCTCCAGCGGAATCGCGAGATCCGCTGCGGCTGACATCAGCCTGACAACGTTTTCCTGCACCTCGGCCAACTCAGCCTCAGCCACCTCCAGCACCAGTTCATCGTGTACCTGCATGATGATTTTGGCGTCCACATCGCTGTTTTGCAGGTATTCATCAACGGCAATCATCGCCCGCTTGATAATATCCGCAGCCGTTCCCTGCATCGGCGCATTGATCGCCGTGCGCTCGGCCGCCTGACGGCGCTGTCCGTTGCTGGCATTAATTTCAGGGAGGTGCAAACGACGGCCGAACAGGGTTTCAACATAACCCTTCTCCGCCGCCAATACGCGTGTTTCATCCATATAACGCTGCACACCGGGGTAACGCTCGAAGTACAGGTCAATATACTGCTGGGCCTCATTCCGGCCGATTTGCAGCTGGCGAGCCAAGCCAAAGGCTGACATCCCATAAATCAAACCAAAATTGATGGCCTTGGCATTGCGGCGCTGCTCATCGCTGACCTCGGCGGGCGCCACATCAAAGACCTCCGCAGCGGTGGCCCGGTGAATATCCTCGCCACGGGCAAACGCATCGATCAAACCCTTGTCTTGCGACAGGTGCGCCATGATACGCAATTCAATCTGAGAGTAATCCGCTGCGAGAATTTTATAGCCGCTCGGCGCGATAAAGGCCTGGCGAATCCGTCGCCCTTCCTGCGTTCGAATGGGAATATTCTGCAAATTGGGATCAGACGAGGACAAACGTCCCGTCGCCGCCACCGCCTGGTGATAGGAGGTGTGAATACGCCCGGTTTTGCTGTCGATCAGCAACGGCAGTTTGTCAGTGTAGGTCGATTTGAGTTTAGCCATGCCCCTGTAGTCGAGAATAACCTTGGGCAAAGGGTAATCGTGGGCAAGCTCCACCAGCACTTCTTCAGCCGTTGAAGGCGCGCCCTTGGGCGTGTTCTTGATAACCGGAATCTGCAATTTCTCAAACAGAATTTCCCCCAGTTGCT
>JBFEVY010000231.1:0-5771 GCA_041546665.1 Spongiibacteraceae bacterium
GTTGAGGGCTGGATTGAAAAGCTCTATGTCAAAACCGCGGGCGATCCCGTTGCCGCGGGGCAACCGCTCTACGAGCTGTATTCTCCGCAACTGGTCAATGCCCAGGAAGAACTCGTTTTGGCAGTCAGCCGAAATAACGCGCGCCTGGTGGATGCCTCCGAGGAACGCCTGCGCGCATTGCAGATTGATGATGCGGTGATCTCGGCACTGAAGCGGGATAAGCGTGTTCGTCAGCGTGTGGTGTTTTATGCACCGCAGTCAGGCGTGATCGACAACCTGAATATTCGCGAAGGCTTTTACGTTAAACCCGGTACGACCCTGATGTCACTGGGTACGCTGGATCACGTCTGGGTGGAAGCGGAGATCTTCGCGCGGCAGGCGGCGTTGGTTGTGCCGGGTGCGCCGGTGAGTATCAGCCTGGATTATTTGCCCGGAGAGCGCTGGCAGGGCAAGGTGGATTACGTCTATCCAACCCTGGATCCCACTACGCGCACTGTGCGGGTACGGTTGCGCTTCAGTAATCGCGATAATCTGCTTAAGCCCAATATGTTTGCCCAGGTGAGCATTTTTACCGAGGCAGAGCAGGCGACTACGGTCATTCCGCGGGAAGCGCTGATTCGTACCGGTAGCCAGAATCGCGTGGTAATGGCTCTGGGTGAGGGGCGCTTTAAATCGGTGGAAGTACAAACCGGGCGGATTGGTGACAAGCTGGTTGAGGTGCGTTCGGGGCTTAGCGAAGGTGATCAGGTGGTGGTGTCGGCGCAGTTTTTACTGGATTCGGAATCCAGTAAAAGAGCGGGCTTTACCCGCATGAATCATGCGAATGATGTAGCGGATACTGCTGAACCTCAAGATATGAGTATTCCCAGTGCCTGGGCGGACGGGGTAATCAACAGCCTTGATGAAGTTGCGCGGCTGATGAATATTTCCCGCGGTGCGATAGCAAAGTGGCAGCGTCCGCCGGCGACTATGGATTTCGCCGTGGAGGAATCGCTGAATCTGTCCGGGTTTAACCCCGGAGACAAAATCCGTTTCCGTTTTGAAATTCGTGACCAGAGTTTTATCGTAACGGAAGTGCAGTCCCTGGATGGGGAGCACGATCATGATTGAAAGCATTATTCGCTGGTCGGTGAGTAACCGGTTTCTGGTGTTATTGGCTACGGCCATATTGGCTGGGGTCGGCATCTTTTCAGTTAAGCAGACGCCCGTCGATGCAATTCCGATCTCTCCGATGTACAGGTGATCATCAAGACCAGCTATCCCGGTCAGGCCCCGCAGGTGGTAGAGGACCAAGTGACGTACCCACTGAGTTCGGCAATGTTGTCGGTGCCCGGGGCGGTTACCGTGCGGGGTTATTCCTTCTTTGGCGACTCCTATGTCTACGTTATTTTTGACGAAGGGACTGATCTCTACTGGGCGCGAAGCCGAGTGCTCGAATACCTCAGCCAGGTTGCCCAAAGCCTCCCGGACAATGTTCGTCCGCAACTGGGCCCCGATGCAACCGGCGTTGGCTGGGTGTATTTGTATGCATTGGTGGATCGCAGTGGCCGCCACGATATTTCCCAACTGCGGTCGATTCAAGACTGGTTTCTGAAGTACGAGCTGCAAACCGTGAAGGGCGTGTCTGAAGTGGCTGCCGTGGGCGGCATGGTCAAACAATACCAAGTAACCGTAAACCCGGAAAAACTCAGGGCTTTCGGCATTCCGCTTGTCCATATTCAAACGGCAATCAAAAGGGCCAACCAGGAGGTTGGGGCCTCGGTGGTCGAGATGGCTGAGGCCGAGTATATGGTTAGGGCTACTGGCTATATTCAAAGTGCGGCGGACCTTGAAAGTATCCCCCTCGGCGTCAACCAGAATGGCACACCTTTACGCCTGGCAGATGTGGCGGACATCACCCTGGGGCCGCAGATGCGCCGCGGCATTGCCGAACTCAATGGCGAAGGTGAAACCGTTGGCGGGGTTGTGGTGATGCGCTTTGGAGAGAACGCGCAGAAAACCATCAACGGTGTTAAGGCGAAACTGGAGGAGTTGAAAAAGAGCCTGCCGGAGGGGGTAGAGGTTGTCACCGTCTATGACCGTTCAGGTTTGATTTCCTCCGCCGTTAACAATCTCTGGCATAAATTGCTGGAAGAATTTTTGGTGGTCGCGCTGGTATGTCTGGTATTTCTATTTCACCTGCGCTCTTCTCTTGTTGCGGTAATCTGCTTGCCGGTTGGGATTCTGGCGGCGTTTGTGATCATGCACCTACAGGGAATCAATGCGAATATCATGTCCCTGGGGGGGATTGCGATTGCAATTGGTGCGATGATCGATGGCGCTATCGTAATGATTGAAAACCTGCACAAGCACATAGAAAAAATGCCACTGACTGACGAAAACCGCTGGCAAGTGGTAACTCGCGCATCGGTGGAAGTCGGGCCGGCGCTGTTCTTTAGCCTGCTTATCATTACGGTGAGTTTCCTGCCTGTATTTGCGTTGCAGGCGCAGGAAGGGAGAATGTTTTCGCCGCTGGCGTTCACCAAGACCTATGCAATGGCGGCGTCTGCGGCGCTGGCGATCACTTTAGTGCCGGTGCTAATGGGATATCTGATCAGGGGAAAGGTGTTGCCGGAGAACCAAAATCCGGTGAACCGGGTCTTGGTTGCGGGGTATATTCCGGTATTAAAACGTGTGCTGGCGACGCCGGCGATTAGCCTGGGTATCGCAATTATCGTCTTGCTGAGCGCGCTTTGGCCTTGGCGCCATATTGGCAGCGAGTTTATTCCTCCCCTGGACGAGGGGGATTTGATGTATATGCCGACGACCTACCCCGGTATTTCCATTGGCAAGGCGAGGGAATTACTTCAGCAGACGGATAAACTGATTCGCACTGTGCCGGAAGTGGAATCAGTATTCGGAAAAATCGGGCGAGCGGAAACAGCGACCGATCCAGCGCCTCTAACCATGATTGAAACCTTTATCCAGCTGAAGAGCCGGGATCAATGGCGGCCGGGTATGACATCGGCCAAATTGCGGCGGGAACTTGATACTTTGGTCAATTTTCCTGGCGTGACTAACGCATGGGTTATGCCAATAAAGACGCGAATAGATATGCTGGCAACAGGAATTAAAACGCCTGTTGGAATTAAGGTGGCGGGTGCCGACCTGAAAGTGATCGAAGACATTGGTCGCCAGCTCGAAGGTATTTTGAAGGTGGTACCGGGTACGGCCTCGGTGTATTCCGAGCGCGTTGCAGGCGGGCGCTATATTACTGTTGATATCGATAGGGAAAAGGCATCGCGCTTTGGCTTGAATGTCGCCGACATACAGCAGGTGATTGCGTCGGCCATTGGTGGTGTCAATGTGACCTATACCATTGAGGGGCCAGAGCGCTACCCGGTCAATATCCGCTATCCTCAGTCGTATCGCAACTCGCCCGAACAGTTGCAATTGCTGCCGGTGGTGACGGCTGCGGGGCAACGTATTGCCTTGGGGGATGTTGCCGAGATTCGTATAGAAGGGGGCCCGGCCGGGATAAAAAGTGAAAACTCGCGGGTCAATGGCTGGACCTTTGTCGATCTTGATGACGTTGATGTCGGGAGTTACGTCGAGAATGCCATGGCCCAAGTGGAACGTGAGATAGACCTGCCCGCAGGGTATTCAATCAGTTGGTCTGGTCAGTATGAGTATATGGCGCGGGCCAAAGCCGCCTTGAGCTATGTCGTACCGCTGACACTCGCGATAATCGTTATTTTGCTTTATCTGCACTTTCGCGATCTCGCCGAGGTGGCGATTGTATTGGGCGTACTGCCCTTTGCACTGGTAGGCAGCTTGTGGCTAATTTTTCTGATGGGTTTTGATCTGTCAGTTGCGGTAGGGGTGGGGCTGATTGCCCTTGCCGGTGTGTCGGTGGAGATCAGTGTCATCATGCTGGCATACCTCAATTTGGCGCTACATCGTGTGCAACAGGCCAATCCTCAAGGGGTGTCCGAGAGTCAACTAAAAGCCGCAATTATTGAAGGAACCGGTCTGCGGGTGCGCCCGGTTATGATGACATCGCTGTCGATTATTTTGGGTCTGCTGCCAATATTTTTCGGGCAGGGCAGCGGTTCGGAGGTTATGAGCCGGATTGCCGCGCCGATGGTGGGTGGGATGGTGAGTACGGTGGTGCTTTCCCTGTTGTTATTACCCACTGTCTACTATCTGTGGAAGCGTAAAAGCTGTTCCAGCGCTGCGAGGGAAAATGTGAACTAAACTAAAGATACCCTACTTGACCTTATTCCAACTATAAGGATTACGCTGGCTCAAGTCGCTTGGAAGGATAGTGGTGGCGTAAATTAATGTTCTGGAGGGAAAGATGATGACTGTGCTCAAAAATGCAGGCGAAGCCTCCTCCAAGGGGGCTGTGCAGACACGAGACCTGCTGATTGACGGCGCAGGATGCGCGAGCTGCGTGGCGAAAATTGAAAAGGCGCTCACTGCAGTGCCCGGGGTACAGGCAGCGGAAATGAATTTCGCTCAACGCACGGTGGCGGTTAAGGGTGACGCGTCGACCGATGCCCTGTGTCTCGCTGTCGAGCAGGCGGGTTATAGCGCAAGACTACTGCAGGCAGAAGAGGATGTACTCGCCGAGCAGGAGGTAGCGGAGCAGGCTCGGTTTAAAGTGCTACTGCGCAATATGTGGCTTGGTCTTGGCGTTGGGGTTCCGCTGATGGCCTACGGCCTGCTCGGCGGCGATATGATGGTCAACACCGGCGCTCAGCGGCTGGCTTGGCTGGTAGTTGGGCTGGTGACGTTGGGGGTGCTCTATCTCGCTGGTGGCCATTTCTATAGCGGTGCCTGGCGGTCTTTTAAAAACCATTCTGCGAATATGGATACGTTGATTGCTTTGGGCACCGGCGCAGCATGGTGTTATTCGATGATGATTGTCGCCGTGCCGCAGTGGTTTCCCGAGGCGGCCCGCCACGTTTACTTTGAAGCGAGCGCGATGATCATTGGTCTGATTAATCTTGGTTTGGCTCTGGAGCTGCGTGCGCGGGGAAAGACATCGGCGGCAATAAAGCGCTTGCTAGGGCTGCAAGTGAAAACGGCCAGAATTGTTCGTAGTGATGGCGAATATGATATTCCCATTGCCGAGGTGGTGGTGGGTGATCGAATTCGGGTGCGTCCCGGAGAGAAGATTGCGGTGGACGGTCAGGTAGTGGAGGGACACACCGCGGTTGATGAATCTATGCTGACCGGCGAGCCGATGCCGATAGAGAAATTGCCGGGTGATGAGGTGGTCGCTGGCACGATAAACAAATCGGGGTCGATCAGTTTTACCGCGTCTCGGGTTGGGCGCGAGACTACGTTGGCGCGCATTATTGAAATGGTTAAACGCGCACAGAATTCAAAGCCACCGATTGGGCGAATGGCGGATGTGGTCGCCGGGTACTTTGTGCCTGCCATCATGATTATTGCGGTGCTCAGTGCCCTGGCCTGGCTGAATTTTGGGCCCCAGCCAACGGTGGCCTTTGCACTGGTGTCTGCGACAACCGTATTGATTATCGCCTGTCCCTGCGCATTGGGCTTGGCAACGCCCATGTCGGTTATGGTGGGAGTGGGTAAAGCGGCTGAGGCCGGAGTGTTAATCCGCAACGGTGAGGCACTGCAGACCGCCGCCCGGATCACCACCATGGTGGTCGACAAAACGGGTACTGTCACCGAGGGGGCACCAAAGGTGACGGATGTGGTGCTGACGGCTGAGCTGGATGAAGACACGGTGCTCGGCTATGCCGCTGCGCTTGAAA
>JBFEVY010000150.1:0-8457 GCA_041546665.1 Spongiibacteraceae bacterium
GGCTCCCCAAATGTGAAAAATGCATTTTGTGTAATTTGCAGGCCTAAAATGCAAAAGCGCTACCGGTGGATATCCGGCAGCGCTCGGCTTAAGCCCTACTCATAAAGCCATTTTTAAGAGCTTCAGTATTTCCAGGAGATGGCGACTTTTACATTGCGCGGCGCGCCGTAGAAGGCCTGATCCCAGTACAGGCTTGAGAAATACTTTTCATCAGTTACATTGTCGACGTTCAAAGACAGCCCCAGGGTCGGAGTCAGGTCGTAGTGCACCGCAACATCCACCAGGGTGTAGGCTTCCTGCTCGACCAAGCCATCTTCAGTGGTGATGTCATCCTGCCACTTGATCACCCCGCCCACTCTCATCGCCGGCAACGATGGCAGGCGATAAGACGCCGACGCTTTGAGCAGTTTTTTGGGAACAAAGTGGCGGACGTCTTGACCGCTGTCGTTTTCAATATCTACCTGGGTATAGCCGGCACCAATATTCAGGCCCTCAGTCACCTCCCCGGAAAACTCCA
The DNA here is from genome assembly GCA_041546665.1 of Spongiibacteraceae bacterium. GTDB lineage: Bacteria > Pseudomonadota > Gammaproteobacteria > Pseudomonadales > Spongiibacteraceae > Spongiibacter. The sequence continues at coordinate 518 of JBFEVY010000150.1, forward strand.
ACTCAAAGCCTTCGCTTTCAAAATCTCTGGGCGCATAAAAGGCGGTACCGGTGGTGGTATCACGAGCGACAAACTCACCGAAGTTTTCGTTATTCGACTGGAAATACGCCAGGCCCAGGGTCGCGCGTTCATTGTTGAAGGTCTTCTTGAAGCCCACCTCGGTGTTATCACCCTCGGTTGCACCAAGCGGCTGAAACTGATCATTCACCCAGGTTTGCTGTTTAAACACCTCACTGTAACTGCCGTACAGAGTGAAATCCTCGGCCAGCAGATAGGTAAGCCCGTAGTAGGGCACGGTCTTCTCCGAATCGGTGTCAGCGGAGCCACCATAGCTGACACCCTCCTGAGTCAGTTCAGCGCGTCGCGCACCGATTAGCGCAGACAGCCTGTCAGTCAGACTTAGTCGCGAAGAGAAATAGAGTGATTTATGGGTCTGCTCGATATCGGTGGATTGGGTCGCCGGATCGTGGTCGGTAAAACTAGGCCTTGGCGTATTGCCCTGGGCCCAATCGCTGCCCAAGACCGGATAGCCGTTGACATAATCGTAATAGGAAGCCTCCGTCGTTTCGATATCGGCATAGCTATAGCCCACCACCAACTGATGCTCGCGGCCGGCAAACTCAAAGCTGCCTGACACAAAAAGGTCGTAGAGATTTTGTTTTTCATCACTGTCATAGGCACTGGCATAACCCTTTAGCCCGATTTCGGTGACGGGATCCGGGTTCTCATAAACGTAGAACAACTCAGATTCAAAATCCGCTGTGTTACGCATAAACTGGGCATTCAAGGTCCAGCGATCACTGAGCTGTTGCGCCAGCTCCACAAAGGTCTGATTCAGAACGGTGTCGGCAAAGGTCCAGTCCGGCGCGTTGCTGGTGGATACATCGTAATCAGTCCGGCTGCCGTCTGAGTAGGTCAAGGGCAGCGCGCCCCAAAGCACACCGGTATTGGCGCTTTTATTGTAACTGTGGCCGACCGTCAGCTTACTCGCCTCGGTCAACTCCACCTCTACCACGCCGTACATCAGGTCCATCTCGTCCTCGTGGCGGTCGAGATAGGACTCAGACTGGTCCCTGGCTATTACCAGGCGAGCCGATACACCCTCAGTCACCGGCCCCGAAATATCACCATCAAGGCGGACACCATTCCATTCATTCGCGGAGATTCTTGCTCCCATCTGCAAATCATCAGTCGGACGCTTGCGCAGATAGTTAATCGTAGCGGAGGGGTTAGCCAAACCTGTGATCAGGCCCGCGGCGCCTTTTACCACTTCAATTTTTTCAAAAACCGCAGTGTCTTGCTGGCCCTTGTTCAGACCGTAGATAAACGGCACACCCACACCGTCGTACTGAAAATTAACAATGTCGAAACCCCGGGCGGTGTAGTAGATGCGGTCAGTTTCCACCTCTTCCACGGTCACACCGGGCGTGTAGTCGAGTACGTCACTGATGGTATTCAGAGCAAAATCATCCATCTGCGCCCGGGAGATTGCCGTTACTGTCTGGGGTGTTTCAAAAATTGTGAGGTCCAGCTTAGTTGCGGTGGTGGTCTTGCCCTGCTCCCCGTAAACCGTCATCTGCTCAATTGGCTTTTCCGACTTTGCCGCCGCAGTGGCGTCCTCCTCCGCCACCTGGGCGATGGCCACCGACATCCCGACACCCAGGGTAAATGTTGCAAGGGCTGTGCGTTTCGTACTTGATTTGCTTCTGTGTAGCGTTCCCATCATTAAAATTCTCGCCTCTTTAAACAGGTCTTCGCTGCTCATTCACGAACAGACTGTGAGTATTCAGAGGGCGGATTATAGAAACATTTAATCTAAATGCAAATCATTATCATTAATATTTTGTGACAGGAACTCGTTGCAAAAACCCTGCGGGGTATTGTCAGTTGGCTTAACAAGAGGAGCGCAATGCAAGCCCGCCGCCGCGCGGAGCCGGATCAATCCGGGAAATCTACCCGGTGCTTAATTGCCGCTGTCGAAACTGTCCCAATAGGGCGGGTCACCAAAGTAGCCGTCGATAAAATCGATAAAACATCGGACCTTGCTGGGCAGCAATTTACGGTGGGCGTAAACCGCGTAAAGACCCAGGGGCTCAGTTTCATAGTCCGGCAGTAACTGTTGGAGTTTGCCTTCGGCAATTGCGGCCCCAGCGATAAAGGTCGGCTGAAATCCGATACCCGCGCCGGCAATGGCCGCCTCCACCAGCACATGACCATTATTGCTGACCATTTCGCCGCGATGCTCACGGTCTTTGGTGGTCAGATATTGGATAATTGCGTCCCGCCCGGCAGCCTCCAGATAGCTGTAGCGCAGGTAGCGATGGCCTTTGAGGTCTGCGGGGGTTTGCGGCGTGCCATAGCGGGCAAGATAAGCTGGCGAGGCGCACAACACTATGCGCACCGGGGCAATGCGTCTGGCGATCAATGAAGAGCTTTTCAGATGGCCAATACGCAGGGCAATATCGAAGCCCTCCTCCACAATGTCCACTTTGCGGTCGTTCAATTGCAGATCGATATCCACCGCCGGGTAGCGGGCCTGAAAATCCGTGACCAACCCAGCCATATGTGAAATGGCAAAGGACACCGGCGCGCTGACCCGCAAGGTACCCCGAGGGTCCTGCTGCAGATCCCCAAGTTCGTGCTCCATTTCATCCACACTGGCCAGAATCTGCTGGGCGTGCTCAAAGTATCGCGTGCCAGCCTCGGTCACACTGACCTTGCGCGTGGTGCGGTTGAGCAGGCGCACATCCAGCCGCGACTCCAACTGGGAAAGGTATTTACTCGCCAGTTGCGGTGACATATCCAACAGCTCCGCCGCGCGGCTAAAGCTGCCTTCAGTCACCACGGCAACAAACACCCGCATTGCATCGATTCTATCCACTCGCCCACCTAGCCTATCGTAATTATCAATATTTCATTGCTAATCATAAAACAAAATCCGTCTTAATCAACGAATCGAAAGTCCGTAAAGTGGCCTCATCGCGTTCATACAGCAACGCCACAAACCGACACAGCAAACTTTGAGGACAACACCATGAAAAACACATTGACCGACACCGTATTCAAATCCACCGCCGGTTACGCCGCGCTTGCCCTGCGCGTACCCGCCGGAATTATTCTCGCCGCCCACGGCGCACAGAAACTGTTTGGCTGGTTTGGCGGCTACGGCCTGGAAGGCACCGGGCAGTGGATGGCGAGCATCGGCCTGGAGCCCGGCTACCTAATGGCCCTGCTGGCCGGCAGCGCTGAATTCTTCGGCGGTCTGGCCTTGATTGTGGGCTTGCTGACCCGCCCCGCCGCAGCGGTAAGTGCTATTACCATGCTGGTGGCCATACTCAGCGTGCATATCGACAAGGGCCTGTTTGTCGCCAACGGCGGTTATGAGTTTGGCCTGAGTCTGCTTGCCATCACCGTGGCACTGGCGATCCAGGGCGCGGGCAGCCTGTCGCTGGACTCTCTGGTGTACAGCAAATTGCCCCGAGCAAACCACATCGGTGACGCGAGACTGTCTTCAGCCACGGTGTGAGCATTCGCCGTCAATAACGGTCTACATAGTCGGCCCCAGTTAATGGGGCCTTTCGCAAACGAGGAATCACCATGCTTATCAATGGCGTATGGCAGGAAAACTGGCAGCCCGTTCAGGCCGAAGATGAAGAAGGCCGCTTTCTTCGCCAGAGCTCTGCCTTCCGCAACTGGATCACCCCGGACGGTTCGCCGGGCGAAACCGGAGAAGGCGGCTTTAAAGCCGAGGCCGGCCGCTACCACCTTTACGTGGCCTATATCTGCCCCTGGGCATCCCGCACACTGATGGCCCGGCAGTTAAAAAACCTCAATGAACTTATCAGCGTCACCGTGGTAAACCCGCAGTTGACCAATCAGGGTTGGCGGTTTGGCGGCTTTCCCGACGCAGAGGGCGAGGTCTATAACAACGCGCGCTATGTGCACGAGCTGTACACCCACGCCGACCCGCATTACAGTGGCCGGGCAACGGTTCCCGTACTCTGGGACAAGCATCGCCAGACCATCGTAAACAACGAGTCTGCTGATATTGTGCGGATGCTGAACACCGCTTTTGCAGAACTGGCCGAACCGGGCCCGGACCTCTACCCCGGCCGTCTCGCCGCCGATATCGACGCGCTGAATGCCGAGCTGTACGACAACTTAAACAACGGCGTGTACCAGGCCGGTTTCGCCACCACCCAATTCGCCTATGAAGAAGCCTATAACCGCGTGTTTACCGCGCTGGACAAGGTCGAAGCGCGCCTGGCCGACGGACGGCATTATCTGTTTGGCGAGCAACTGACCGAGAGCGATATCCGCCTGTTCGTTACCCTGATTCGTTTCGATGCCGCCTACCACGGCCTGTTTAAATGCAATCGCAATATGCTGCGGGAGATGCCCCACACCTCTGCCTATATGCATCGCATTTTGAATCTGGAAGGCATTGGAGACACCGTGAATATTCAGCACATCAAGGCGGGCTATTATTCCATCAAGGCGCTGAACCCCACGGGTATTGTTCCCCTTGGCCCGGAAACCCCTTAATTTATAGACTAAAACAATAGCGTCTTCACTTAGGCGTTATTGTTTTTTCGGGATACAGATAGGCTAACTCTCCACCCGGTCGCCGTGGCTTTTCGGTTGCGAAATCACCAAAAAGCGCAGGTTTTCGCTGCCCGTATTCAATAATTGATGCGGCACACCGGCGGGCACATGAATGCCATTTCCAACGGACAGCGTGTGGACTGCGCCGGCAATTTCAAGCGTTGCCACACCCTCCAGCACATAAAAAAACTGCTGGGCTCGCTGGTGGTAATGGCGCACTTCTTTTTCGCCCGGCGGGACCAACTCCTCAATCACACTCAGCGCATCTGACTTAAGCAAATGCCAGCCATCTGAACCGTTGCCCCAGGTGTAGTGTTCTGCGTTCGTGGTATTGATAACACTCATGCTTTGCCAACCGCCTTTATCGTATTCCTTTCACACCAGGGTCTGTTGGCACTAGAAAAACATCGCCACAAGCACACCGTAAAACAGCACCAGAAACCCGCCAATTTCCGCCGCGATCAGCGTCCACATATACACGGCGATTGCCCCACTCGACACCGTCTTGTTGCCCATCGCATGGGGCGGCTGCAACTGGTTGTCGGTATCCTGCAACAGGCCATGAATAAAATAGGTGGCAATCGCAGTCGCGAAATAAAATACCACCGCAGCCACCGCAATCAACTCAAGGGTATTATCAAGCTGGCTGAGCTCCGCGAATTTTGCCAGCAAGATTGCCGCAAAGGCGTAAAGCAGTGATGCCCGGTGAAAAATATCAACATAGGGGTGGGCCTGCGCCTCAGCCGACGCCTTGATTTGCTGGTACTTCCATACACCCGCCAACAAACCCGTAAGAAAAAACACCCCCGCCGACAGAATGGCCAACTCTTCTGCACGCATTTCACATCACCCCAAAATCAACAAGTGGGGGACTATATCACTGCCTATACAAGAACACACCGCCACTAAAATATCAGGCTTTGCGGCTGCCGGATTCGGCACTCGGCGGGGCTTTACCGAGAATATAGATAGCCACCCCACCCAGTATCGCCAACGACGCCATACCCAATCGGGCCGTGACAGGTTCATCTAAAAACGCCACACCGCCCAGAGCCGCAAGCGCCGGCACACTCAATTGCAATGTTGCCGCACTGGTTGCCCGCAATGCCGGGAGCACCGAATACCAGATGGCATAACCCACCCCCGACGCCAGAGCACCGGAGGCCAGCGCATATACCACCCCGGCAAAATCAACACTGGCCCCGCGCCAGGCCACGACACTCACCACCAAGGCGAGCGGAACCGCCCGCAGAAAATTCCCCGCCGAGGCCTGCAAGGGATCGCCCAGCCCTCTTCCCCTCAGCGAATACACACCCCATGCAACCCCGGCAGCCACCATTAACGCCGCCGCCCCTAACGGTGGCGCCGAAAGCCCGGGCAGAAACAACATCACCACGCCCACCAACGCCAAACCAATACCGCCCAACTGCCGGAGATTCAGACGCTCACCGCAATAGAGGCCGTAGCCAATCATCGTTGCCTGCACCGCACCAAACAACAACAGCGCACCGGCCGCCGTCGCAAGGTTCACATAGGCATAGGAGAAGCCCGCGGCATACACCAATAGCGCCACCGCGGACGGCCAGCCTCCACCCCCGCCATATTTGTGGCCTTTTAGTGCCAGCAATGCGAGCAGCATCAGCGCGCCCGAGAGTAAACGAATACTGGTAAAGCTCGCCGCATCAATGGTGGTTTCAGTCAGCGCCAGACGGCAGAACAGCGAATTGCCGGCAAAGGCGAGCATTGCAATTGCAGATAGCATCACCAGGCGTATTGCAGACATTTCCTGAGCGGGATTCAACAGCGGTTAGCTCCGTAAAATGTGAGTGTGATTATCAACATAGCAAGCACCTTTTCTTGAGCGGGTTATTGAATCATAAGATCAACCGCTTTCCAGCCATATTATGGTCAGAATCCGCCGAGTTCAGCAGCCCGAGGCTTATTAATCCCGAAGCCAGCCACATAAGCATTTGATTTTTGTTGCGTAGCGATTATGCTCAAAGGCTAAGGATTTTGAGGCCAGATGCAGGAGGCAGACCATGGACCATTCCTACCCCATCCTCTATAACACTGATTTCACTCGGTTTATTCTGACCAAAGCACCGAGAGACAGGGGCGTGTTAGATAGAAGTTATAAAGCACCGCGCGTTTGAATTGAGGGCTAGGTGTATACGAAGTTGAAACGGAACTATGTCGACGAAATCATAGAACGGAACGGTCAAAAGCAATCCGGTACCGATGGCATCGATTCTATACTTGCCAGGATTCATGGAATTTCTACACATGCAGATCACATTCATACCATCCTGTCTGAAAGAGTCTCTCAAGCAGAGGATGCCCGAATTAACAACATTGGAGAACTTCCTTTCTTTGAGTACGAGACTGCAAAGTACATTCCGATTGGGCTGATTTCTTGCGTAGAAACATATTTCAAAGAAACGTATGCAAGGGTCGTTAACAACAGTCTAGAGTTCAAAAGCAACGCCAGCACTTTGGATATTCGGTTTAGTTTGAAAAACGTCGTTGATCTCGAAAAAAAAGAACCAAGTGTCGGTGAATTTATTGCCCACTTGCTTGGAGTCAACGGCCTTGTTGAAATCAACAAGTACATGAGCACAATTATCGACTGCGATTTCCTAAAGGAACTGCGCAAGTGACGAGCTATTGAGGATAAGCAACTCACAATTTTTCCCGTTTCGGATGAAGAAAAGGATAACGCTCTTATCAATGGGATTGAGAATGTATTCTCATATCGCCACCAGTTTTGTCATGAGGGTGGAATTGCCCCAAGTGAGATGCTATTCGTATTTGAAATTCTTTAAATTTATAGGGTTGTAACACAAGGAAAAGTGAGAGGGTGTTGTGAGTCAGATTGAAACCGTTGTTCGTGGTTCAAAACAAATCGAAAAGTTGCTTAGGGAAGAATTTGGCGCGCAGGGGCGTGGATTGCACGAATACCTCACGGATGTCGAACCTCAGATTCCTGATAATATTGTTCGCAAAGGCAGGTACATCGCTTCCGTCAGGAATAAAGTGATTCATGATGATGAAGATATCTATGATATCAAGAACTTCAATGAAGCCGTCGAAGAGGTTGATGCCGCGTTAAAAGAAATTTTACACAAACGAAAACTCGAAAAAGAGCGCGCTGAGAAACTGGAAAGTTCAACAGTGAGTGGGCCGATTCACGGAGTGGCGACTCAGGTAGTTTATCGAGGTGGTTCCGGTGTTTTTAAATTTGTTTGTGCAATTTCAATAATCGCCTCACTCTGGTTGGTCGAACAACTGGACAAGCAAAAGATAAAAACTGCCGAGTTTGAACAAGATGTTAAGGA
>JBFEVY010000203.1:0-6740 GCA_041546665.1 Spongiibacteraceae bacterium
GACTTGGCGCCGATTGACACGCCGTTGTTTGCCTCCGCGGATATTGGTAAGCCGGCCCTGCCACACTGGGTGAATATTGTTCCCGTACAGAATCGTCGCAGTCTGTCTGTGCAGTTTCCCGTACCTGACACAATGCCTTATTGGCAGACCAAACCCCTCAGCTACATCGGCAATCTCCTTGGTCACGAGGGGGCCGGCTCGCTACTGTCTGAATTAAAACGCCGCGGCTGGGCTGAAAGCCTCAGTGCCGGTCAAAGCCTGGATTATAACGGCGGTGCCTTGTTTGGCGTCACCGTTGCCTTGACGGAATCGGGTCTGGAAAATGTGGATGAGATTGTATCGCTGATCTACGCTGATATCGGCCTGCTGAACAAGGCAGGTGTGGCGCAGTGGCGATACGACGAGCAGGCTGGTTTGGCGCGTCAGGAGTTTCTGTTCCGCGCGCAGCCCGCACTCATTCACGAAGTGGTGCAGTTATCTGAAAACCTTCATAACTATCCCGCCGACGAGGTGGTTAGAGGGCCCTACCAAATGGCGCTTTATGAGCAGGCTTTGTTAAAGCGCTACCTGGACGAGATGCGCCCCGAGAATAGTTTTGTCACATTGATCGCCCCAGAAGCGGCGACCGACCAGCACATTCCCCGCTATCAGGTCGATTACAGTGTGCGTCAGCTTCCTGAGAGTCTGCTGCAACGATGGCAGGCGGCGTTGGCAGGGAGTGGGGTTACTACTGCGGGGCTGGCGATGCCTGAAGCAAATGCCTTTATTACCCAGGATTTTTCGCTGGTGAAGTCCGGTACTGAGAGCCCGGTGCGGCTGCCTGTTGAACAGGAGCACACCGAGCTTTGGTTGCATGGCGATAATGAATACGGCCTGCCAAAGGGTCGGTTATACCTGTTGCTGGAGTCACCCCTGGTGGCTGACTCCCCCGAGAGTCGCGCGAAATCAGCGCTGTGGTTGCAGATGGTAAAAGATCAGCTGAACGAACTGGCCTATCCCGCCAGTCTCGCGGGGCTCAGTTTCAGTCTCGACAGCAGTTGGCGCGGAGTTGAACTCAGGATCAGTGGCTTTAGCGAGAAACAGGCGGTAATGCTGGAGGCGGTTCTCAAAGCCCTGCGGGCACCGGATTGGCAGCAGGGGCGTTTTGATCGCTTGAAGGCGCAGCTGTTGCGAGCTTATGAAAATCGCCGTCAACAGGCGCCATATCAGCAGGTCATGGGCGAGCTGCCGGTGGTGTTGAATGTTGATCAGCCGGAGTTGGAGGCGATGGTTTCCGCGACGGAGGGAGTAACCATGCCGGCTGTTGCCCAGCATGTTTCCAAAGTCTTAAAGCGTTTGGGCTACCGAATTCTAGTCGATGGAAACTTTGACCAGCAGGCGGCCGAAAACGTTGCCAATGTTGTGGCAACGACGTTGCCTGAGCCGGTTGAGGGTGCGCGGCCGGAGCGCAAGGTTGTGCGTCTGGAGCGCGGCGTCGTGGTGTCGCCCCTAGAGATAAGTCACGACGATGCCGCTCTGGCGTTCTATCTGCAGGCGCCGGATGCGGGCAAGCGCTGGCGCGTGGCAATGGGCCTGGCGGCGCAGATGATCAGCTCAGATTTTTATCACCAATTACGCACACAAAAACAGTTGGGCTATATTGTGAACGCGGGGGCGTATCCCCAGCGGGATGTCGGTGGTCTGCTATTTCTGGTGCAGTCTCCAGTTATGGATGCGGCCGGTTTGCAAGGTGAGGTATTGGCCTGGCTCAAGGGCTGGGTAGAGCAGGGTGTCTCTGAGGATGACTTTGAGAAATACAAAGATACCCTGCTCAAGCGCCTGCGCGAGCGCCCGGAAAATCTCTGGGAAGCGGCGGATCGTCATTGGACCGACCTGCTGCAGGGCTATGAATCTTTTGATAGTCGCGAGCAGTTGGCGCAGGCACTGGAAGCGCTCAGTTACAGTGATTTTACCGGGATGATGAACAGTGCGTTGCGTGAGTCTGAGCAGCGCGGGGTGTTTGTCTATACTCAGGGTCGCTGGCTCGACAAGCGTATGCCAGGGCGCGAAATTAGCGATATTGAGGCATTTAAACAGGCACTTCCTGCGTATAGTTTCCAGTAAGTAATTGTTTTTTATGGCTCGAAATATAATATTCATAAATAAAATACTTGGATTTTCTTGATTTATGGCTTGCGAGCTGTAAGAATCTACCCGCCGTCGCGCAGAGGAATCTGGGCGGCGGGCAGATAATTTAATTCGGCGGAGCGCCTTCAAACCCACAAGGTGAAGTCAGTTTCGGCGGGCCAGGTGATACCCATCACCGACATGCAACCCACACTACCGGGAGCTGATTGTTTTCGGACCGCGATCGCGCGGGTACATCAGGTGGGTGCAATGCTCACTGGCCCAGCAGCCCACTACTAAATAAGGACTGTGTGCATGTACCAAGATCAAGATATGCGTGAGGATCTCGACCCCCAGGAAACGCAGGAGTGGTTGGAATCTTTCGATGGTGTGTTAAAGCATAGCGGCAAAGCCCGCGCGGCGTTTTTGATGAAGCGCGTTTCAAAGCACGCCACCCGCCAGGGCGTCGACCTTCCCTCGGCCATTACCACCTCGTTTCGCAATACCATTGAGCCCAAAGATGAAAAGCGGATGCCGGGCGATTTGTTTATGGAACGTCGCATTCGCTCCTTGATTCGCTGGAATGCCTTGGCGATGGTCATGCGCGCAAACGACAACAACGATGCCCTGGGCGGGCATATCGCCAGTTTTTCCTCTTCAGCCACACTCTACGATGTGGGCTTTAATTACTTCTTTCGCGGCGGTGATAAAGCCGATTTGATTTATTACCAGGGGCACAGCTCTCCCGGCATGTACGCCCGCTCATTTCTGGAAGGGCGGATGGATGAAACCCAGCTGGATACCTTCCGCCGCGAGGTCGATGGCGGTGGTTTGTCCTCATATCCTCACCCCTGGTTAATGCCTGATTACTGGCAGTTCCCCACCGTGAGCATGGGCTTGGGGCCCATTCAGGCGATTTATCAGGCCCACGTTATGAAGTATCAGCACAGCCGGGGGCTGGTTGATCACGGTGATCGCAAGGTGTGGTGCTTTATGGGCGACGGTGAGTGTGATGAGCCCGAATCTCTCGGCGCAATTGCGCTGGCCGGCCGCGAAGAACTGGATAACCTGATTTTTGTTATCAACTGTAATCTTCAGCGCCTTGATGGTCCTGTGCGCGGCAACGGCAAAATCATCCAGGAGCTGGAGGGCGTATTCCGCGGCGCCGGCTGGCACGTGAATAAAGTCGTTTGGGGGCGCCACTGGGACCCCTTGCTGGAGCGCGATAAAACCGGCTTGCTTCGCCATCGTATGAACGAGGTTGTCGACGGCGAGCTGCAGAACTACAAGGCCAATGGCGGTGCCTACACCCGCGAGCATTTCTTCGGAAAATATCCGGAGTTGCTGGAGCTGGTTAAAGATCTCTCTGACGACGATATTATGTATCTGAACCGGGGCGGCCACGACCCCTACAAGGTCTACGCCGCCTACGCCGATGCCATGGAAACCAAGGGGCGTCCCACGGTTATCCTGGCGATGACGGTGAAGGGCTATGGCCTCGGTGAGAGCGGCGAAGCGCAGAACGAAGCTCACTCGGTGAAAAAGCTCGACCTTGAGTCGTTGAAGAAATTCCGTGACCGCTTCGGCGTGCCGATCCGCGACGAGGATCTCAAAAACGTTCCCTATTACCGGCCGCCTGAAGACAGCCCGGAAATGGTCTACATGCGCAAGCGCCGCCAGGAGTTGGGTGGCTATCTGCCGGCCAGAAATGCGGAGTTTGACTCACTGCCGGTGCCGGAGCTGGAGAAGTTTTCCGCTCAGCTCAAAGGCACTGGGGACCGCGAAATTTCCAGTACCATGGCCTTTGTACGGATGCTTTCGACCCTGGTGAAAGACAAGGGCATTGGCAAGCAGATTGTGCCGATTGTGCCGGATGAAGCCCGCACGTTTGGCATGGAGGGTATGTTCCGCCAGTTGGGGATTTATTCTTCCCAGGGGCAGCGCTACACCCCCCAGGATGCCGGCCAGATTATGTTCTACAAGGAATCAAAAGACGGTCAAATACTGGAAGAGGGCATCACCGAGTCGGGGGCGTTCTCGGCCTGGCTGGCGGCAGCGACGTCCTATGCGAACCACCGCTTGCCGATGATTCCGTTTTACATTTTCTATTCGATGTTTGGCTTCCAGCGGGTTATGGACCTGACCTGGGCAGCCGGTGATTCCCAGGCCCGAGGCTTTTTGATCGGTGCGACTGCGGGCCGTACAACCCTGAACGGTGAGGGGCTTCAGCACCAGGACGGTCACAGTCATTTGATGGCGAATATGATTCCCAACTGTGTGTCCTACGACCCAACCTACTCTTACGAACTGGCGGTGATCATTCAGGACGGCATTCGCCGCATGTATCAGGACAAGGAAAACGTGTTCTATTACGTGACGGTGATGAACGAGAATTATGTCCATCTTGATATGCCCGAAGGCTGCGAAGAGGGCATCATTAAGGGGCTTTACTTGCTTAAGCCTGCGGCGGTGAAAAAGCCTAAACTTAAAGTGCAGTTGCTGGGTAGCGGAACGATTTTGCGTGAGGTGGAAGCCGCTGCAGAACTATTGAAGAAGGACTTTAAAGTGGAGGCTGATGTCTGGAGCGCGACCAGCATTAACCAATTGCGTCGCGACGGTATGGAGTGCGAGCGTTGGAATCTGCTGCACCCAGAGGAGGCGCCGCGCCAGCCCTATGTCAGTGAAATGCTGAACCAGCAGACGGTGCCGGTGATATGTGCAACGGATTACATTAAAAGCTATGGTGAACAGTTGCGTCCGTACATTAGCAGCCGCTATACCGTGCTGGGTACCGATGGATTTGGCCGCTCCGATACCCGGGCCAAATTGCGCTCCCATTTTGAGGTGGACCGCTATTACATTGCGGTAGCCGCGTTGAAGGCGCTGGCAGACGACGGCAAGATCGCCGCGACAGAGGTGAGTAAAGCGATCAAGCAATATGATATTAACCCCGATAAGCTCAGCCCGGTTTACCGCTAATTAGAGAAGGAGTTTTTTGTGGCAATTGAAACAATCAAAATTCCCGATCTCGGGGGTGGTGACGGTGTTGAAGTTATCGAGATCTGCGTTGCTGTTGGCGATGTGGTTGAAGCTGAAGACTCGCTACTGGTTCTGGAGTCCGATAAGGCCAGTATGGAAGTGCCTGCGCCGCAATCCGGTACAGTGAAATCCATTGCCCTCAAAGTTGGAGATACGGTTAGCGAAGGTGATGTCATTCTCGAGTTGGAGCTTGCCGATGGCGCTCAAGCTGAGTCTGCACCGGCCGAATCCGAATCCGCTACGTCGGTCGAGGAGCCAGTGGTCGCGGAGAGCTCTGCGCCTGAACCTGCCGCGCCAGCACCTAGTGGCGGTAAGCAGACTGTGGTTGTGCCGGATATCGGCACGGGTGACGAGGTTGAAGTCATTGAAATCTGCGTAGCCGAAGGTGATGAGGTGGAAGAGGGTGACTCCCTTGTTGTATTGGAGTCCGACAAGGCGTCTATGGAGGTGCCCTCGCCGTACTCCGGCGTCGTGCTCGCCATAAAAACCAGTAATGGTGCCAAAGTCAGTCAGGGCAGCGAGCTGGTGGAAATGAGTGTGGCGGGTCAGGCCTCCGCGCCGGCAGAAGCTGCTGCGCCGTCTCCGGGTCCTGTAGCAAAGCCGGTATCAGAGCCGGCTTCAGCGTCAGCGCCGAAGGCGGTGCCGGAACCGGTCACTGCGGTGAGTGATGATGGCGATGCTGGGGTGTATGCCGGGCCTGCCGTGCGCAAGCTAGCGAGGGAGTTTGGTATCCCTTTATCGGCTGTGACGGGAACTGGGCCGCGTGGCCGCGTTGTAAAGGAAGATCTCCACGCCTATGCGAAAAGCCGCCTGGCCTCGCCGTCGGTTGGGAGCGCTGCGACGGGGGGCGCGGGCATACCCCCAGTCCCCGAGATTGATTTCAGTCAGTTCGGCGAAATTGATGTTCAGCCAATGAGCAAAATGCACAAGCTTACTGCGGCTAATATGCACCGCAGCTGGTTGAATGTACCCCATGTCACCCAGTTTGATGATGCGGATATCACCGAGCTTGAGGACTTTAGGAATAGCATGAAGCGAGAAGCAGAGCAGCGTGGACTCAAGCTTACGCCCCTGCCGTTTTTGCTGAAAGCTGCCGCAGTCGCCCTGCGTAACAACCCCATTTTTAATGCTTCGCTGGCGGCGGATGGGGAAAACATCGTTTACAAAAAATATATCCATATTGGCGTAGCCGTTGCGACACCGGCGGGATTGATGGTGCCCGTGGTGCGAGATGTGGATAAGAAATCGATCTGGGAGTTGGCGGCCGAGAGCGCTGAGCTGGCACAGAAAGCCAAGGACCGCAAGCTAAAGCCCGCAGAGATGCAGGGTGGCTGTTTTACCATATCCAGCCTTGGTGGTCTTGGCGGGACGGGCTTTACGCCCATCGTGAATACGCCTGAAGTGGCAATTCTCGGTGTGTCTAAATTGGCCGTGAAGCCTCAGTGGGATGGTGAAAGTTTTATTCCGCGCAAGATGTTGCCGTTGAGTTTGTCCTACGATCACCGCGCCATCAATGGCGCCGATGCAGGTAAGTTATTTACCGAACTGAATGCATTGCTGAGTGATATTCGCCGCTTGCTGCTGTAAGCGGCTCC
>JBFEVY010000160.1:0-8158 GCA_041546665.1 Spongiibacteraceae bacterium
CACGAATTATCTGATCTTCTTTTTTAAAGGACTCAACACCGCCAGGATGTTGATCAGGCTTCAGGGTTTGCCCCGAAGCGAGGACGCGTATTATAAACACTTCGTCCCGCTTAGCAAGCTGTTTTTGAAAAAGTTTTTACCGCCTCAAAACACCTTACCAAGCTCGCTTAAACTTCATCCAAACCCTTTCAATCACTGCTGAAAGACCTGTCTGCTCAAGCAAGGAGGCGCATTATAGAGCCGCCCAATGCAGAGTCAACTGTTATTTTGAAAAGTTTTTAAATTCTATTCGACCACCCCGTGAAACCTTAATCCAACACGATCATCTGGTACTTCTTTTTGCCCAACTTAACAACGTAGAAGCAATCATGCATGGCCCGCTCCGGCGCAAACACCGCCGGCAAGGCCATATTTTCATCCATCCCTACGGCGCGACCATTAACAAGCACCGCATTGCGCCCGAGCGCATCTTTTACCTGCTTACCGGAACCCGCCATACCAATATCAGCCAGCAACTGGGTGAGCGGAGTATCCGCCAAGCTATCGCGCCGAACATTGGCCGTCGGCAAGCCATCTAGCTGCAACTGCTGCAGGTCTGCCTTTGACAACTGACTCAATTCCCCAGAAAACAATGCCTCGGTAATTCGCCGCGCCGCCTCCAAACCGTCCTCACCATGAATAAGCGACGTCATCTGCTCAGCGAGAATTCGCTGAGCCACCGGGCGCTCACCGGAAGTGCGATCCCGCTCTTCAATCGCATCGAGCTCCTCAAGCGAGAGGAATGTGAAATACCGCAGGAACTTATAGACATCCGCATCGGCCGTACCCAGCCAGAATTGATAGAAGGCATAGGGCGAGGTTTTATCCGGGTCGAGCCAGATTGTGCCGGACTCGGTCTTACCGAACTTGGTGCCATCGGCCTTGGTAACCAGCGGCATCGTCATACCGTGCACAGCATTGCCATGCATACGCCGAGTGAGATCAATACCAGCGGTGATATTCCCCCACTGATCAGAACCACCCAGCTGCAGCGAACAATTGTAACGCCGATTGAGCTCAGCAAAGTCTAACGCCTGCAAGAGGGAGTAGCTGAACTCAGTAAAGGAGATCCCGGAGCCCTCCCGATCAATACGCTGCTTAACCGACTCTTTATTGATCATATTATTGACCGAGAAGTGCTTGCCAATATCCCGCAGAAACTCCAGCGCCGTCATTGGCCCAAACCAATCTAGGTTATTCGCCACTTCTGCGGAGTTGTCGCCACAATCAAAGTCGACAAAGCGCGAGACCTGCCCCCTAATCCGATCAACCCAACCCGCCACTACATCAGGGGTATTCAGCTGACGCTCCTGAGCCTTGAAGCTGGGATCACCAATCAAACCTGTAGCACCGCCCACCAGGGCTATGGGCTTGTGCCCCGCCTCCTGAAAGCGCTTCAGGGCAAGCAGCGGCACTAAGTGACCAATATGAAGACTGTCCGCCGTGGGATCAAAGCCACAGTACAGCACACGACTATCGGTAGACAGGAACTCAGCCAGCCCCTGTTCGCCGGTCATTTGCGCTATGAGCCCCCTCGCTTCAAGCTCAGACACCAACCCTGCATTCACTGTAGCCATATATGAACCTTTGCATTTAATGACGGTCAGTTGCCACTCACCCCACGGGCTGAGGCAACTTAAAGAAATTCGGAAAGCGCGCAAGATACAACAACCACCCCGATTTGCAAAACAGCAGAGATCGCAGAAAGACAGCACAAAAGCTAGAATTGACTTTAAGTTTCGGGTAATACGACTTTAGCGCAGCGCACATCCTGCTATAATGGACCAGATATATGCAATTGATCACAAAGCAATAGAGCAATGTTTGATTACGTTCACAGAAGGCAGTCAGCACGTACTGTAGCGAGGTTTCCACGCCGACACCTCGCTCTGGCGGCATCGACCCTGATTGCCCTGGGTATCTCATTGCTATTGTTGCCAGGAGAAAACGCAGAGGCCCGCCGAACGGCCATACCTCTGCCCCTCGACATCAGTTCCAGCTCAGCCCCCGCCGAACCAGAAACCGCCATCCAGCCACCAGAAGAAGAGTGGCAAGAGGTCGAGATTAAACCCGGCGATTCGCTGTCCGCGATTTTCGAGCGTGCCAAGCTGACACCCCAAGATCTTCACGAAGTATTGAGTACCGCATCCCAAAGTGCCGCGCTGAACAAAGTGCGACCCGGACAGAAGATTGGCTTTCAAATCAGCGACGACGGCAAACTCAATGCCCTGAGCCTGAAGCTGGACAAACTCCGCAGCCTGGTCTTTGAGCGCGGCGTTACCGGATTCAACACTACCGAAGTAACCGAAACCCCCGAAGTACGCCAGAGAGTCGCCAGCGCCACAATCACCAGCTCGCTCTATAAGGCCGCCGACGAAGCTGGCGTAGACCAATCCATTATCATGGAACTGGCCAATATCTTCGGCGGCGTACTGGACTTTGTCTACGACGTTCGCAAAAACGATTACTTCATTGTGATCTACGAAGAGCTCTATCTACACGGAGAACATCTGGGCAGCGGCCAGATACTTGCCGCGCAATATTTCAACCAGGGCCGCTCCTTTGAAGCCTACCGCTACATAGATAAAGAAGGCGATGTCGACTACTTCTCCGAAAGTGGCGAAAGTATGCGTAAAGCATTTCTGAGAGCGCCTCTGGACTTTACCCGCATCAGCTCTGGCTTCAACCCGCAGCGACTGCACCCTGTTTTCAAAACCGTCAAACCCCACCGCGGCATCGATTACGCCGCCCCGAGGGGAACGCCGGTGTATTCCGCTGGAGATGGGAGAGTTATTAAATCAGGCTACTCCAAAGGTAACGGCAACTATGTCTTTATCAAGCACGGCGAAGCCTACGTAACAAAGTACCTCCACCTGCACAAACGCGCCGTCTCTCAAGGGGAACGCGTGCGGCAACGTGAAACCATTGGCTGGGTAGGCTCCACAGGTTACGCCACAGGACCGCATCTGCACTACGAATTCCTGGTTAATGGCGTTCACCGCAATCCTGCGACAATCGTTGACAAGCTACCTTCGCCCGCCCGGGTCAGCAAGGCCGAAATGCCCGTATTCCTCGGCCAGATCAGCGGTTTGCAACTCCAGCTGCGCACTTATGCGGCACAACGCAATTACAGCAACGAAGGGTGAATACCAAACCCTACTATATCGGCTTGATGTCCGGCACCAGCCTGGACGCCATAGATGCTGCACTACTGCAATTCGACGCTAACAAACCCCATATTCGCCACCAGATTTCGCACCCCATACCCAACGCCTTGCGCAGCGAACTGCTGTCGCTTTGCGAAGGCTGTGAAAACGAACTAGACCGCTATGGCCGTGCCGACCACCAAATGGGGATTTTATTCGCTGCAGCAGTGACCGCCCTGCTCGATAGCAGCGGCGCGACACCTGAACAGATTCGCGCCATTGGCAGCCACGGCCAAACGGTTCGTCACCGACCACCCGATAGCCGGCGCCCGATTCACGATGCCTTTTCACTACAGTTGGGCGATCCCAACAGCATCGCAGAGCTCACCGGCATTACCACCGTTGCCGACTTCCGTCGCAGGGATATCGCCGCAGGAGGTCAAGGTGCGCCATTGGTCCCCGCATTTCACGCGGCGGCTTTCGGACTTCCAGGACATGATCGAGTTATCGTCAATATCGGCGGCATGGCCAACATCACGGTTCTGAAATCAACCGGTGAAGTCAGCGGTTTTGACACAGGGCCTGGAAATGTCCTGCTGGACAGCTGGATCAAGCACTGGCAAAACAAACCCTATGACAAAGACGGGAATTGGGCCGCTAGCGGCCAGGTGAACCGCGAACTACTCGGCATTATGCGGGACGACCCCTACTATCAACTCACTGGCCCGAAAAGCACGGGACGGGAGAAATACGGCCTAAGGACTATAGAGGAGCATCTTGCGGACTTGCCTCCCATCCCGCCCGAAGATGTACAGGCAACCCTGCTGGAACTAACGGCGATCACCATCACCGACGCAATAAATAATGAAGATCTGAACTCACCAGAGATTTATCTTTGCGGTGGCGGCGCCACCAACAAAGCATTGCGCTCACGCATCAACGACCTGCTACCCAACAGCCCCGTCGACGACACAACACAACTGGGTGTTCCTCCGGACTGGGTTGAAGCCGCAGCATTTGCCTGGCTGGCCAAGGCTGCATTGGAAGGATTGTCAGGCAATGTCCCTGCAGTTACCGGCGCCCAGGGTGAACGCATCCTGGGCGCGATCTACTCAGCTTAAGCTTCCGACTTAGAACTTGTAACCAACACTGATTGTGTAGACATAGGGGTCAACACTGATATCAGTGGTCAGCTTATCGCCACCGTTAAAGCGAATTTCTGCATCGGTTTCAATATCGATCCAACGCACGGAGGCATTCAACAACCACTTCTCATCAATGTGGTAGTCAGCACCAACCTGAAGCGCAATGCCAATGGAGTCTTCCAAATCCATTTTGCCGCCATTCAAACCCAAACCGGAAAGTGCAGACTTGGCTTCAGGCGTCAGCTCCTCATCATAGATAAAGGTGTAGTTCAGACCCGCACCAACGTATGGCTGGAAACCGCCACTTGTCGGAAAATGGTATACCGCACTGACGGTGGGAGGCAGATGTTTAAAGTCCGCAATATCCAGACCTTCCAATGCGCCCTTACCAGAAGCAGTATGCTCAAACGGCGTTGCGGCAAGTACTTCCACACCCCAATTGGCATCGATCATATACTCAATCGTGATGCCCAATTGGATATCGTTGTCGATTCCCACTGACGACGGCTGACCCGGGCTAGTCAAACTACCACCCAGCAGCAAAACGCTGCCATTCAATCGAAGATTGTCGCTATCTTCACGCGGTTCAACCTGAGTCAAACCACCCCGCAACACCCACTGACCAGGCTGGTAAGCCAGCTCCGCAGCCACCGCAGGTGCAGCGACTGCTGCCGCTAAGGACATTGCTACAACATATTTTTTCATCGTATTGTCTCCACATATAAATTCTTGTGGAGCCATTAGAGCGGAATGCTCAGGAGGGACTTTTGATTTGTATCAGGAAAAATAGGGGATTGCCGAAGGTTCTCAAAAAAAACTGATCCAGCGCAATAATCTCCCCTTCAGGACTAAATCGAAAACGACGAACCACAGCCGCAAGTTGTAGACGCATTGGGATTGGTCACCACAAAGCGTGAACCTTCCAGCCCTTCAACATAATCCACCTCAGCACCTTCGATATACTGATAACTCAGCGGGTCAACAAGTACCGTCACGCCGTCTTTCTCAACCAGGGTGTCGTCTTCCTCGGCCAACTCATCAAAGGTAAAGCCGTACTGGAAGCCCGAGCAACCACCACCCGTCACAAACACCCGTAGCTTAAGATCATCATTGGCCTCTTCATCAATCAGCGCCTTGACCTTCGCTACGGCATTGTCCGTAAGCTGTAAAACAGAAGGAGTAAATTGCTCCACCGCAGACATAATTCACCTCATACTCGCTACTCGAATCTGGTAGCAATACGAAAATTATCCTTTTCCTGACTAATTTAGTCAAGTTTATGGCAGCAGGGAAATCCCGTTCAATCCAGCAGTTTCTTCCAGACCAAACATAATATTCATATTCTGTACCGCCTGACCCGACGCCCCTTTAACCAGGTTGTCGATCACCGACAACACCACGATGGTGTCGCGGTTTTGCGGCCGATGCAGCGCGACGCGGCAAATATTCGCACCCCGCACGGTGCGAGTCTGCGGCAGGCTCCCCAGAGGCATCACATCCACAAAGGGCGAATCGGCGTAGCGCTTCTCAAAGATATATTGCAGCTCATCCAAGCCCACGGCCTGATCCAAAAGTTCCGAGAACAGCGTGGCGTGGATCCCGCGCACCTGCGGCAGCAGGTGTGGGGTAAAGGTCAGCTTCACATCTCCGCCGGCCGCCAGCGCCAACTCCTGCTCGATCTCGGGCAAGTGCCGGTGCCCCGCAACGCCATAGGCTTTGAAGCTCTCTGACATTTCTGCAAATAAATTGTCGATCTTGGCCTGTCGTCCCGCGCCGCTGACGCCAGAGGCTGCACTGGCAATAAGCCGGCTAGGATCGACGACCTTTTCCTCCAGCAAGGGGATAAAACCCAGCTCCACTGCCGTTGGGTAGCAACCCGGGCAGGCGATCAACTTGGCCTCGCGGATCGCCTCTGCGTTCCTTTCGGGTAGGCCATAGACAGCCTCTGCCAGCAGATCTGGACACAGATGCTCCTCGTTGTACCAGCTCGACCAGAGGGCCGCATCGCGAATCCGAAAATCCGCAGAGAGGTCGATGATCCGCGAGCCCGCCGCCAACAACTCAGGCACCATCTTCATGGCAACATTGTGGGGCGTCGCAAAAAAGACAACGTCGCAGCTGGCCAGCTCCGCTACATCAGGCACAGTGAATTTGAGATCGACGTGACCGCGCAAGCTGGGAAACAGCTCATCCACTCCAACGCCGGATTCGGCGCGAGAGGTAATCATGGCCACTTCTGCATTCGGGTGCGCAGCAATCAGGCGCAGCAATTCTGCTCCGGTGTAGCCCGTGCCACCAACTATCCCAACCTTTAACACTCTACCTCTCCTTTACACTCTATTTACGAGGCTCCGAGCCCCCATCACTTTCACTTGGCGTGACATTCGTCGTCGAAACCGCCGTGTCTTGGTCACCGCCCTTATCTTTAAGGAGGTGAGACCAACCCCGAACCAAATCCTTGGCCAGCACATGATACACCGGCTGAGGCATCACCAATTTTGACACCACCGCCCCGGTAAGAGCACTAACCATCAATGCGGGGAGTATATCGTGATTATTTCCCGTCAGCTCTAGGACAATCACAAAAGCCGTAATTGGGCGCTGTACAACCCCGGAAAAATAACTAGCCATTCCGACCAATATCAACGATACCGGTGGAATACCCGGCATCAGTGGGGAAATCGCCGCTCCGAGCTCCGCCCCCGCAGCAAGACTAGGCGAAAAAATTCCCCCGGGAATACCACTGAAGTAAGTGAGCAGTGTCGCGCCAATCTTGCCAAACGCAGCGAGCCAGTCACCGTGGGCTTCACCCGCGAGCAGCGCTTTCGCTTCAACGTAACCGCTACCCATAGTCGTCCCGCCGGAAAGTATGCCCAACGCCGCCAGAATCAAGCCAATTACCGCCGCGACCCGCAGCGGGTATCGGTTAAGCCAGGGCCCCATCGCCCGACTTCCCTCAACGAGAAAAAAGCTGAACAAACCACCCAACAGACCACACACCACACTCGCGGCAATAATCGAAGGGTAGTAAAAAATAGACACCGCAGTGATATCGGGCACGCCGAAATAGCTGTAGTGACCCGCAAACATTAGCACCACGACCCCTGACATGATAATCGCCAGTATCAAGGTACCTGTCGTCCGCGCCTCCATCGACTGCTGCAACTCTTCGATTGCAAATACAATCCCCGCCAGCGGTGCATTAAACGCGGCCGATACCCCGGCGGCGCCGCCTGCCACGATAAGGCTGCTCTCCACCTGTTTGCGCTTGAGCTTGGCCCAACAGCCGAGCTTGTACATCAGCGCCGCACCAACGTGCACACTCGGGCCTTCCCGCCCCAGGGTTGCCCCTACCAGCAGTGCCCCACAAGTCAAAAACACCTTGAGCAACGCAACCCGCAGCGACAAAAAAGGTGCACGCAGCCAGTGATAGCTTTGTTTGTGCACCAACAAAACCTGCGGGATACCACTCCCCTTGGCAGCCTTGCCAATACGGTTCATCAACCAGGAGACCGCCATCAACCCCAGGGGCGTCAAGACTAAAAAGTAATAGGGGTTAAGCGCAAAAAGATGTTCAGAGACCTGATAGCTCGCTTCAGACAGCCAGGCAAAGCCCTGAATGACCAAACCGACCAGCAACGCGCCCAGCCAGAAAACCGCGCGGGTTTTCCAGTCTTCGAAAGTACCGAGCTGCCGGCGCGTGTGGCGGCGATTAAGGAGCCACCACAACCGCACCCGGCGCCGGGCCGGACTACGTTTGCTTGCTGCCATAATTGTTTAAAGTGGGAAATTCGCGGATAACAGAAAACGGGACCAAAGATTGCATCG
>JBFEVY010000026.1:0-19978 GCA_041546665.1 Spongiibacteraceae bacterium
CTCGCCACGCTGGTTGTCCTGGTTCTACTCGACTTATTCCTGGTTGCGTCCCTCAACCTTGCCAGTGAGCAAGCCCTCGGCCTGTCGTTAATTGCCGGCGGGCTGATATGGCTGCCCCTGCGCAATTGGCTGTGGCAGCGTCTGCAAAGCAATGTTCGGCACGCCCACCGGCAATGGTTCCGGAATATTGTCGAGATTGCCTTTACCCGAAATCACAGCCATAAAAATCAGTTGTGGCAGGCATTGCTATGCCGTTGCTTCACACCCTTACACTGCGAGGCAATCGACCCCATTCCCCGCCCCGCACTACCCGACAGTGGATTGATACTGGAAGTCCCCGGCAAAGACGACCGCTCCGCCCTGCGGCTCAGCTATGCCCATGGCGGCAAGCGCCTGTTTTCGCCGGACGACCTCGACGTTGTCGAAGAGCTACTGGAAATGCTCGATTATGCCGAACAGAGCCGGGATGCCTATCAACGCGGCGTCGACTCGGAACGATCCCGCATTGCCAGAGATTTGCACGACAATATCGGCTCGCGCCTGCTGGCGGGATTGCACCGCAAGGACCTGGCCGCGGCGCAGACCAGCATACGATCCGGCATTGCCGAAATGCGCACCATCGTAAACGGGCTTACCGGCCACAACACCGAGGTGGATGTGATGCTGGCCGATTTGCGTTACGAATGCGAAAGCGCCCTCAACGACGCCAATATTGCGCTGCGTTGGCTATCTGATATTCAAGACAACCCGATACTGCCCTACGCGGTTTACCAAAACTATGTTTCGATTATCCGTGAAATGGTAGCGAACGTAATCAACCACGCCCAGGCCAGTACCCTCACCCTCTCTGTGAACAGCCGCAGCGGCCACCTCGTGACCCGGATCGAGGATAACGGCGTTGGCTTGGCGGGTGCTCGTCGCAAGGGGCACGGCCTGCTCAATGTCCAGCGGCGCGTTGGCGAGTTGGGCGGCGCGCTGAATATCGACACCATGGATAACGGCACCCGCTGTGAGATCGATATTCCGCTGGCGCAGGCAGCCCCCTCGGCCGAAGGCGCAGACGATGTATTTAATGTTGAGCGCAATAGTACGCCCCCCTGAATTAAGCGGAGTAAGCCGCTCTGCCCTCGTCGCGCCCGCCCCGAGCGCCAAGGGAAAACACATAACCCAAGAATTCGCCCTCGAAGGTTTTGATCATCAGGCGCCGCTGCTACAATTGCTGCCCCCAAGCTCCATTCCACTGCCCTCAGGGCCGAAGTAGTCAAGCAGGAAACGCCTTGAGTAGACTTAACGACAGACAGCGCGAAGCGGTGCGATACATCGATGGCCCGCTGCTCGTCCTGGCCGGCGCCGGCAGTGGCAAGACCAGCGTGATTACCCGCAAAATGGCCTACCTGATTGAAAAGTGTGGTATTCCGGCGCGGCATATCGCCGCCGTTACGTTTACCAACAAGGCCGCCCGGGAAATGAAGGAGCGGGTTTCCAGTCTGCTCAGCGCCCAGGACGGCCGCGGCCTGACGGTGTCGACCTTTCACAATCTCGGGCTGAATATCCTGCGCCGTGAATACCGGGCACTGAATTACAAATCCGGCTTTTCCATCTTTGACGCCCAAGACGCCCAGGCATTGATCCGCGATCTGCTGATTCAGGACCACGGCGCCGAAGGCGACAAGGCCGACCTCATCCAACAGCGTATCTCCAGCTGGAAAAACGAATTCGTTCTCCCCGAACAGGCGGTAGCCAGCGCGGAAACGCCTGCCGATATTCTCTGCGCCCAGGCCTATCTCCGCTACCAGTCGGCGCTGAAGGCCTATAACGCCCTGGACTTTGACGACCTGATCCTGCTGCCGGCACTGCTGTTTGACCAGCACCCCGACATCCTCGACAGCTGGCGCAATAAAATCCGCTACCTGCTGGTCGACGAATATCAGGATACTAACAGCGCCCAATACCACCTGGTGCGGCAACTGGTTGGCGACCGCCAGGGGCTGACCGTGGTGGGGGATGACGACCAGTCGATCTACGCCTGGCGCGGCGCCAAACCCGAAAATCTGTCATTGCTCGGCAAGGACTACCCCCATTTGAAGGTGGTCAAGCTCGAGCAGAATTACCGCTCCACGGCGCGCATTCTAAAAGCCGCCAATACCGTGATCGCCAACAACCCCCACGACCTCGACAAGGCGCTGTGGTCCGAGCTCGGCATGGGGGAACACATTCGGGTGATTCGCTGCCCGAACGAAGATGCCGAGTGCGAGCGGGTGGCCACCGAGATTCTCAATCACAAACTGCGCAGCAGCGGCCGTTTTGGCAATTACGCTGTGCTGTACCGGGGCAATCACCAATCGCGGCTGCTGGAACTCAAGCTTCAGACCCACCAGATCCCCTACAAGCTCAACGGCGGCACCTCGTTCTTTGGCCGCAATGAAGTCAAAGACATCATGGCCTACCTGCGGCTGATCATTAACCAGGACGACGACAACGCCTTTTTGCGGATTGTGAATGTGCCCCGCCGTAAGATCGGCACCTCAACGTTGGAAAGCCTGGGCCGCTACGCCACCGAAAGGGAAATCGGCCTGTACAGCGCCTGCGAGGAAATGGGCCTGGAACAACACCTCAGCGAAACCGCCGTGGCACGCCTGCGGGAGTTTACCCGCTGGCTCGACGCCCTGCGCCGCCGCTGCTACGAAGACGACCCCATCGCCACCATTAAACAACTGGTGAGCGATATCGACTATTTCGACTGGCTGCTGCAAAACAGCTCATCGATGGCCGTCGCCGAAAAGCGCATGGGTAATATCTCCATTCTGATCGAATCGCTAAAGAAAAATCTGGAAGACGAGGAGAAAGACGACGACTTCGAAGCGGCAATCAGCCGCCTGGTGTTACGGGACCTGCTGGAACGCCAGGAAGACGAGGAAGACAACTCCGACCGGGTGCAACTGATGACCCTGCACGCAGCCAAGGGTCTGGAGTTTCCCCATGTGTTTATGATCGGCCTGGAAGAGGGCTTGCTTCCCCACCAGAACAGTATCGACGACGGCATGGTGGAAGAGGAACGGCGGCTTTGCTACGTGGGCATCACCCGCGCCCAGCGCAGCCTGACCATGAGCTACTGCGCCAAACGCAAAAGCTTTGGTGAATTCATCCACTGCGAACCGAGTCGTTTTCTCGCCGAGCTTCCCCAGGAAGACCTCGAATGGGAGGGAAAAAACGGCGAAGCCAACCCCGCCCAGAACCAAAAGCGCGGTAGCGAAACCCTGGCGGGGCTGCGCGATATGCTCGGTGGCTTATAGCCCGACAACCCCCTTCCCTAGAGGCCACCGTTGGCATTAAATTCAGACCAGGTCATCAGGGTTACCCCCGCATTAATAAAGCCATGCTCTTTAGCGTAATTTAAGGCTTTATTGAGGTTGACCACCCCATTGCTCACGGGGTTCTGCGAGATGCTAAACGTCAGCACACTGGTCACCGCCAGCGCCCGACCGCTGGCGTCCATCACCGGCCCGCCACTGTCGCCCGGTACGCCGAGCCCGGGCAGGTCGTTGCTAACATCGTAAACCCAGTTATCCTCAAGCACCGCGATAACCTGACCACTGCGGGTCTCCAGCTCTTCAATACCGAGGTGAAATTCCGAATGCCCGTAGGCGTAGACGCGATCCCCCACCCCGGCCACACCAGTAAACAGTGCTGTCGGCCCGCCAAAGGCGCGCACCGCAGGGTGAATATTGGCGATATCGTCCGGATGTAATCGCACCAGAGCGAAATCATTGTATACGCAGCTGGCCGTGCCGGGGGTTTCACCCTCCTCCTGCATGGCCCGCCAACTGGAATAGGCGAGGCTACCGGGCTGGCTGGCGTTTTCGATACTCACCGGACTGCCGATCGCCAGATTGGCCGTTTCGCAGGGGTCGAGGCCGGCGTTCGCATCGGGGCTAAAGCAGTGCGCCGCCGCCCCCAGGTATACCGTCTGGTCATTGAGATAATAGAGGAAATTACTGGTGCAACTGGCGCCGTCAGCCACCACTTCCACTCCGGGCCGGATTTGGCTTAAGGTCGGTTCGCCAAAGTTCAGCTGACCACCTGTACCGTTATTGCTGGTATCGCCACTGGTGTCGTCATTGCTGCCCTGTACATTTGGGCCGGAAGACGACGAGCCCCCGCAGGACGCCAGCAATGCAGTCAGCGCGACGGTCAGTAGTTTTTTCATTATTTCCTCACTCTTGTTACCACTTCCCAGCCAACCAGAGTAACCAGCGGAGCCACCGGCCTCAAGTGAGCAAGCGCGTTAAATCAGTAAATACTGCAGACGGCGATCTCCGCGCAAAAAAAAGGCCGCACAAGGCGGCCTTTTCAATCCCGAATGCGGAATTACTTGCTGTTCTCGACCATGTAGTCGACTGCCGCTTTCACTTCGTCATCGGAGCAGCTCATGCACAGACCTTTAGCAGGCATCATACCGATATTGCTGAAACCTTCGATGGCATGCTTGTAGAGTGTATCCATACCCTGGCCCGCGCGGGTACCCCAGTCTGCCGCATCGCCCAGCTTCGGTGCGCCACCCGCGCCCACCGCGTGACAACCCTGACAGCTACCGGTGTACACCTCTTCACCGGACTTCGGACCGCTGCTGGCCGCTGCCACGGCAGCGCCACAGGCATTGTCGCCCTGCAGACACACTTTGCCGGCCGGCTGCAGACGCGCTTCAATTTCCGCCCGCTGGCTGTCGCTGACCGCCCATGCAGACAGGCCCACCATCAGCAGTGCGGCCGCCATTACAACTTTGCCAAAATTCGTTTTTTTCACTCGTCACACCCTCAATATATTGAATGCTGCATCACGGCCACCAGCACAACAAACCAAAGCCGCCTAGAAAATTTAATGGCGCGCATTATAGCCGGCCAACCGGGATTACTCCACTGTACAGTCCCTGATCAGCTCCGCGCCAGCAACCGGCGCCACATCGGCGCTTGCTGTTCGCTCTCCAGTTGCCGCGCCTCGCCCATCATCTGATTGATAGACGCCGCAACCTCTGCGCGGGCCGCCATCAGCGCCTCGGCATCATCCACGGCTACGTCCGCCACGCTGATTGGCTTGCCAAAACTCACGTAGACCTTCTTCGGCTTGGGCACAATGCTCAAGCCAATACCGCGCACCAGGGGTGGTAGCTCATCGCGACCACGGGCATAGCGGTCCAGAATGCCGGTCTTGTCGACAAGCTTACCCACGCGGGTATTCATATAATCATCGGTATCAGCGACGATATCCAACACGGTGTCACCGCCATAGACCGAAACAGGCACAATCGGCACCCCGGCATTAATCGCCAGGCGAATAAACCCGGTGCGCTGCTTCCATACCAGCTGATGGATTTCGCGGCGTTTTTTTACTACTTCCCGCGCGCCACCGGGAAACACCAATACGCTCTGGCCCGCGCGCAACAAGCCCTCGGCAACGGTCTGGTCGCCGAGCACAATCCCCATATGCTTGACCAGGCTGCGCCACAGCGGCACCCGAAAATGGAGCCGATCGCCCAAGCCCCGCACCAGCACGCCGGTCTGCCGCCAGATGCCAGCGAATACCAGAATATCGGTTGCGCTGAGCAGAGAATGGCTCGACACAAAGAGTACCGGCCCCGGGAGTTCCAGATCATCCAGGCCGCGATATTCAACATCGAAATACCGTTCCCAACCGCTAAACGCCGATGACAGCCAGCCATCATTGTCCGGTTGCTGCCACTCCAGCGCTTTTTCCAACAGGGTTTGTTTGTCCGAGCTGGTCATTTTTTGATCTCCATATAACACCGCGCGCATTATCCCAAGCCTGAATCAGGAGACAAGCGTAAAATTACCGTCTTGCACCACGCAGCGTTAAAAACCCGGGCAAGCCTTTGACACTAGCCGTGTATAATGAAGCTGATCGTATGCGGGAGAACAGCGTTATGCAAAACCACTGGGACGACAAACGCAAAGCACTGATTACGCGTCTTAGACGGGTTGAGGGACAGCTGCGCGGTATTCAACGGATGATGGAAGAAGACCAGGATTGCGAGCGCGTAGCGCAACAGCTCTCCGCCGCACGCAAGGCGCTGGACAAAACATTTTACGAAACCATGGCCTGTGCCATGCGCCAGGAGTTGAGCCAGGCTAAAGCCGAGGGTGTCGATGACCCGAAAGAGCTGGAAACCCAGATCAAACACATCACCGACCTACTCAGCAAATACGCCTGAGATTGCTACACGGTCTGAGTCGGGCTCGCCCCAGCTCAGACCAGCCCCAGATTATCCTTCAAACCAATAATTTTGGGGCTCTTGGGTTCAACCAACGGAATGGACTTCTTGTTACCCAACCAGCCGCCAACCACATCCCAGATCGGCTCGCCCTGCACACCTTCTCCCACCGGCGCCCAACCCGCCACTTTATAGGTTTTTGCCGCTTCCAGGGGTTTACCGTTAAGGCGCATCTCGCTGATCCGGTTGCCACTTTCTGCATTGGGGTTAATGGTGTAGTCCAGACCGCCCACCCGAACCATATCACCGCCCTGCTGGTAATAAGGGTCAGGATTGAACAGGTTGTCGGCCACGTCTTCAAGCACATACTTGATGCGCTCTCCGGTCATTTCACTGAGGGTGGTTTGCGGGTAGGTAATCGCGACCTGGCTCATGAGGTCTTCCATCGTGATATCGTCACCAGGAAGCAGCGAGGTTCCCCAGCGGAAGCCCGGTGAAAATGCGATTTCCGCATCCTTCACGTCCATCAAAGCATCGACAATCAGCTGGTCGAAACTGCCATTAAAATTGCCCCGCCGGTAAAGCAGGCCTTCGGTAGTCGCCAGCTTGGCGGTGAGACGATCCTTAAACGGCGCCCGAACATTGTCGATCAGTGCAGCCATCTGAGGATCGGCGGGCAGCATATCCGAAAATACCGGCAACAGGTGGTACTGCCAGTTGCGAATTTTTCCGCCCTGCACATCAAAATCCAGCACACCGAGGAACTTACCGTTGCTTCCGGCATTAGTCACCAGGGTTAGACCACCCCCGGCATTCTTGACTTCAATGGCCTGGGGAATCGCATCGTGGGTGTGCCCACCCATAATGGCGTCCAAACCACTGACCCGCGATGCCAGTTTGATATCCACGTCGGCGCCATTGTGCGACAACAGAATCACCACCTGCGCGCCGGCCTTGCGCACCGCGTCTATTTCGTCCTGTAGTTCCCGCTCCTGAATGCCGAATGTCCAGCCCGGCGTGAAGTGTCCGGGGTTAGCAATTGGCGTATACGGGAAAGCCTGACCAATGACCGCCACCGGCACGCCGTTCATTTCCTTCATGGTGTGCCCGGCAAATACCGGGTCACCAAAATCGAAATCTTTAACGTTCTGCGCTACAAAATCGATATGGCCCTTGAGGTCGTTTTCAATAATCTCCATCACCCGGTCGGCACCCAGGGTGAACTCCCAGTGCCCGGTCATAATATCGATACCCAGCGCCTTGCTGGCATCCACCATATCCTGGCCGTTTGTCCACAGCGACGTCGCCGAGCCCTGCCAGAGATCGCCGCCATCCAACAGCAGCGAGCCGGGGCGCGAGGCCCGAACCTGCTTAACCAAAGTAGCGAGGTGTGCGAAACCGCCCACCCGACCGTATTGCTGCGCCGCCGCAACGTAGTCCAGGTAGGTGAAAGCGTGGGCAAGCCGCGAGTTGGCCGGCAGACCATAGGCTTTCAGAAGCGCATCCCCCACCAGGTGTGGTGCGCGATTACGCGCCTCGTGAACCCCGATATTCACCGAGGGTTCCCGGTAGTACATCGGCAGTAATTGGGCGTGGGCATCGGTCATGTGCATAAAGTGCACATTGCCAAATTTGGGCAGCTCGTAAAGCGCTTCAGAGCTCGCTGCGCCGCCGGGCTTGCGACCACACCCTGTCAACATGGGGAGTGACATGCCCGCCGCCAAGCCAAGGCCCAGCATTTGTGTAAATTCACGTCTTCTCATCGCTTACTCACTTAGCGTTGACAGGAGAGTTGGGATCGAGCAGATAGGCCATCACATCGCGTATCTGTTGATCGGTGAGAATACCCGCGTCGCCAAAGCGCGGCATATGCGAGCAGACCACAAACACATGGGGATTCCAGATCTTGGCCCAAGTGTATTTCAGCATGGCTTCAGACTGCCCTCGAACCCCGTAGCCCTTCAGTGACGGGCCGATAGTTCCGTACGCCACTTCTTTTGGACTCAGTTCGTGACAGGCATAGCAGTTACCCCCGTTGGGTTCAGCGGGATTATCACTCCACTGCATACCCTTACCATTGGCCGCAATGGCCTCTCCGCGCCGCCAGTCGCCGAGATAAACACCGTCTTCGGGGTATTTCACCGCGTCTTCCGCCGCCTTGCGCAGCGCACTGGCCAGCGCCTCATCGGCAACTTTATCCCCGGCATTACTGCAGGCTTGCTGCAATTCGTTCTGGGTCAGGCGATCAAGCCCCGCCTGATTTTTGGCCTTCATCGAGGCCCGCCACACTGACTCCGGCGTTACCTCTTGCTGGGCCTGTTGCTCCGCGGGCTGTCCACAGGCCATCAGGCTCATGGCTAATACACCCATAGAAACCCGGAGGCATTTTGAAATCATCATCGCTTTCGCCTCCTAACGCTTCAAACCTGGGGCAGCCATTTCAATGCCCCGGGCGTTGCCGCTCATATAACTGATTAACGCGATCACCGCTTCGCTACCCGGCTGCAACTCCGGCAGGCGCTGCTGGCGGGCACAGTTTTGCATGCGCCAGCCCATGGTTCTCACCAGCCCCTGGGAAATACGGTACGCCGGCCAGGCCGAATAAGCCTCTCCCGCCCCGTCGTGGGTGGTCAAGTTGGGCAGGGCCTGCAGGCGGATGCGTTTGCCGGTTTGGTGGTGACAGGTCGCGCAGGAAAAATCGTGGGGGCCAGCCCGGTAATAAAACAGTTTTTCCCCCATTGCATAGGCTGCCTGCTCCGCGGGATGACTCTGCCCCGGCGCAATCACCGCGCCATTTGAACGATCTGCAATATACGTCACCAGCGCTTCCAACTCAGTGCCCATGTCTCCGGTACCGGAATAGGGTTTAGCGAGGATTTCGCTGCGGTCACGCCCCTGCAGAGTTTCCATGCAATACAACAGACGCGCTTCGACATCCATCACCATGCCGACATCGTCAAAATAACGGGGCAATTGCGCGTAGGCGCCATCAACAACTCCCGGTCCCAGACCGAGATCACATTGTTCCAGCGAAGCGTCCTTTGGCCCCTGAGGCTGCGTCCAATAATCGGCGCCCTCTTCAATCACGAAAATCGCCGGATTATCGTCGCCCATCATCTCCCGGTATTCGGCAAAGGGATCGTCCTCCGCGAATACCGAACTCGCTCCAGTCATCAGCAGTAACGCGGCTAACCAGCCCCGACACAGCCACCGCCCAGATTTGTACATGAAACCTCCTTCACTCCCCACCGCCTTTCGACTGCGGGGACTATTGTTATTAACGTGGCTTCCGCAACCCGCTGTACGCTACTTAATGGCCGCCTCGCCTTCGCCGGTTTCGCCTTTATTGTCGAGCCATTCCACTTTCACAACGTCTCCAGCCTTGGCGCCCTTGATCTTGAATCCCAGGAAGGGGTTCTGAGACACTGCCGCGCCCCAATGGGCCTCCATTACGGTTTTACCGCCGGACGTCGCTTTAACCTGGGTAATAAAATGGGCCGGGATTTTATTGCCCGCGCTGTCTTTTCTCTGCCCGGTTTCCATGGGGTGGCGCATCAATGCCTTCACTTCTGCCACATCCCCATCCAGTTTTGCTCTGATTCGAATAGAACCTGCCATAACACTTACTCCACAATTCTGTTTGCGATTGCCTTGCGGCTCTCTAGCTCATCACCGTCGGCTTGCGCTTAGCCGCCACATCCACCCAGGGTTACCTTGGTTTCACGGCTCGCCTTGTACAACTTGCCACCGGCTTCAACCACGGCGTACACCAGGCAGGTTTGCGCCACTTTCACCCGGGTCTGAACAAAGGCTTCTGTTCCTTCCGGAATCATGAAGGCCGCCGCAAGCGGGTTGGGGTTTTTCTCAATCACAATATAAATTTTGCTGGTATCGGCGAGATTACTCGTCACAGAAACAGGCACTACCGCACCGTTCTCGGCGATATCCGGGCTTTGCAAATCAATCTGGTCACTGTCTTCTGCGGCACCGAGCTCGGCAAATACCCCAGCCAGATCAGTGGCCGCCATGGCTTTTTCCGGGCGCATAAAATCGGCCAGCAACTTCAGAGGCATCAGCCCCATTGCGATTGCTGCACCTGCAATTTTAAGAAAAGAACGTCTACTTCTTGTCATTGAAATCACCACCTTATTGATGTGTTAGATCGGCTAAACCACCGCCGAAATTACTGAGCCAACCACTTGGCTATTTCTTCCGCTTGCGCCTGGGTGAGCTGTGCCATGGGTGGCATCATACCGCCCCATACACCAGAGCCACCCTGGCGAATTTTTCGACTCAAATACGCCACCGCATCATCGCGGCCAGCGTATTTTGCTGAAACCTCGACAAACGCCGGACCGATCAACTTACTGTCAATGGAATGACAACCCAGGCAAGTATTGTCCTCCAGCAAGCTCATCGGTGCGGTCGCCACCAGATCGGTGCCTCCCGCGGCGGGCGCTGCGGTATCTTCACTCACATCCGCCTCGCTTTCACCGGCCGTATTGATCCCCTGAAAGGGGCCAAAGATTCGCATTTGCTGTTGCAGGTTGCCGTGTGCATTGCGGGCAAACTGCGGAATAAAGGACGCGACCTTCACCTCCGTTTCGCAGCCTGTCATACACGTCACATTGTGCACATCCGGCGTGCCATCTACCTTCCACAACCCGTGATCCGTCGTCATGCCGTTGCGATTGGGCAGGCGCGCCTGCACCTCGGCAATATTTTCGTTCGACAGTACAAAATCGTCCTCGACGATATACGCCAGGCTCAACAGATAGGCGACCAGCCCGTATACTTCGTCCGCGGACAACGATTTGGGTGAGGTCCAGGGCATCGCCCGATTGATGTAGTCCCACACCGTCGAAACAGTGGCGACCTTCATCAGGGTGGTGCGCACCCGGGTTGGATCATTCAGCGCTTTGACATGACCGCTTTCGATATCCGCCTCGGTGATATTGCCCAACACCAGCGGCGAGAAAAATTTATTGGCGTCGCCAAAATCACCGTGACAGGTCGCACAGCGCTCCAGCCACACTTCCTCTCCCAATTCGACCGAGCCCTCGCCCACCGGCAGGCCGGCAAAGTCCGGGCGCACGTCAATATCCCAGGCAGCAACTTCCGCAGGGGTCGCTGCCCGCCCGAGCTCGTTGTAGGCCGTTGCCCAGGGGCTGGTAACCGCCGGCTTTTGCGGCGTCGCAGCCACAGTGGTTTCAGCCTTTTTCTCGGTTGGGCCACAGGCCGCCAAGCCCAACACACCCAGGCTCAAAATTGCGGAAGAAAGCAGCTTTCTGGCAGGTGTCATGGATAATCCGTCAGGCAATTTGAACATTTTCCACCTCACCGGATTCGTTAACGCGCCAGGACTGGATAGCGTTGTTGTGATAGACCGAGCGCGTACCCCGCACCTCTTTCAATTGCCGCTTCAGGGGCTGAACATAGCCGGTGCTGTCGACCACCCGGCTCTGCAAAATGGCCGGCTTACCGTCCCATACCCAGCCGATATTAAATCGCGTGAGCGCCTTAGGCAGGGCCGCTTCAAGGTTCGCGGTGTACCAGTTGCGACCACCATCAAAGGACACATCAACCCGCTCCACCGTGCCCCGACCACTCCAGGCCAGGCCCGTGACGTTATAAAACCCCTTATTCATCAACTTCTGACCGCCAGAGGGGCTAGTAATGACTGACTTCGCCTCCTGAATAGAGGTGTACTGGCGATGCTGACCGTCCGGCATCAGATCGATATAGTGGATCGCCTCGTCCTTGGTGGCATAGGGCTTGTCGCCCACCTCAAGACGGCGCAACCATTTCACCGACGACACCCCTTGCACGCCAGGCACAAGCAGGCGCAGCGGATAACCGTTTTCCGGCCGCAGCATTTCACCGTTCATGCCGTAGGCCACAATCACATCGTCCAGCGCCCGTTCAATATCAATCGTCCGGGTCATGGCGGAACCATCTGCCCCTTCGGCGAGGACGTATTTGGCCTGGCTCTTGTCATAACCCGCCATCTCCAGCAGCAGAGACAAAGGCACACCGGTAAACTCGGAACAGGACAACATACCGTGGGTGTACTGCACCGTTGGCACCGCAGCATTACCCCATTCCATGCCGGTATTCGCACCACACTCGATAAAATGAATGCGCGACACCGACGGCAACCGCATCAGGTCATCCAGCGTAAACACCTTGGGAGAATTCACCAGACCGTTGATCATCAATCGGTGGCGGCGGGGGTCAACATCCACCCAGCCCTGGTGATGGCGTTCAAAATGCAGCCCGCTCGCGGTGATCATCCCAAACATGCCCTGCAGCGGGCTGAACGACACGCTCGCCTGGTCGGTTTGGGTCAACCCCGGGCTCTGGCGACGCACCAGATTCGCCTCGTATTTGGAGGGCTGACCATAGGGGTTGGTGGCCACGGCCTTACCCAGGCTCGTACTCCAACTCGGCAAATTCAGTATTTCCGGATCATCTTCCGCAGCGGCTCGGGAAGACGCACCCGAAGCCAACATTGCTGCCACGGCGGCGGCAAAACTCCCGCGAATGAGTTTGCGACGATTTTCGTCTATCCCCTCGCGGCTGACCTCGTTTACCGTAGCAATATCAAGAAAGGATTCCGGCGCCTGCCGCAAATAGCCCGGCGTACCCGGGTTAAGCGCGAGCTGGGGCGAAGGACTAAAAACCTGCGGCACAACTTTTTTCTCTGACATCCTGCCTCCAGAGCTGGCATTGTTGAGGGCTCACCGACTTATCTTTGGAATTTCGGCGACGGCCTATATAGTATACCCCCTACGGTATATTGCAAGCCGAAGCCAATCCCCTTTTTCGACCCTGAGACATCCATTCTCATATCGGCCGGGGAGCTGCTAAGCTTCAACTCATCTACCGCGAAAGCTGACCAGATCGATGGAATAAAAGCTGCTGATTAGAGGCTCATCACAACAATGCCAGTCATAACTATTTATCGAAAATACCTCAAAACCGGAGATCTCGCCAATCGATGGTGCCGTCTTCTCGCCCTACCGCTGTTGCTGGCTTTAGCGAGCTGCGGCGCCAAAGCACCGGAATCACAGCAGCCCACCAGCCGCGGTGTGGTCTACCACATTGCCGACTCCGACAGCGCCCTCGCGGCAATCCGGCATATCCACAACCAACACGCCGCCGACCCGGAAATTCAGATAACCGTGGTCGCCGTGGCGGGAGGAATCGATTTTCTGCTCGACGGTGCAAAGGACCACAACGGCAATACCTACGCCGCTTTGATCGATGGCCTGATGCTGGACGGCGTGAAGTTCGAGGTCTGTCGCAACACCTTGAACGCTCGCAATTTAAGAGAAGATGACATGACGGCGGGGGCCGAGTTCGTCGACTACGGCATTGTTGAAATCACCCGCCTGCAACAGGAGCAGCACTATGCTTACATCAAGCCATAAGCCAGCCACACAGAAATCCGTCAGCCACGTCATAAACAAAGCGCTACTGATCGTGGTCACGGCCTTTGCAGCGATGCTCGCCAACGCCGATCAAGCCGTGGAATTGATTTATTTTTATGACCCGGACTGCGCCTCTTGCCGCAAATTCGACGATGAAGTCGGCAAAATCTATTCAAACACCAGCGAAGCGCGCATCGCACCGATGCGCAAATTCAGCGTTGAGGGGCTCGACGCCGAGGCAATTCATCAACGCCTGGGCGAGCAAACCCGACTGGCCAGCGACATTCTCGGCACACCCACTTTTGTGATGATTCAAAGTGGCGCCGAAGTTGACCGAATCAGCGGCTACGGCAATGACGAACTATTCTGGATGGGGCTGCAACGCATGATCAACCGCGTCTCCCCATCCAGCCCCTAGGCCGCGCCGGCCCAGTTGTCCCGCCTAGCTGGCGCTCGCTTCCTTACTGGCCAGCAATTCTTCGTAGGTGCCCTGGAAATCCACCAACTGGTGATCGCGAATTTCCACCACCCGGGTGGCCAGGGAGGAAACAAACTCACGGTCGTGGCTGGCAAAAATCAGGGTGCCCTCGTAGTGCTCCAGAGCGAGGTTCAGCGCCTCAATCGATTCCATATCCAAGTGGTTGGTGGGCTCGTCCATAATCAGCACATTGGTATCCATCATCATCAACTTGCCGAATAACAGACGGTTTTTCTCCCCCCCGGAGCACACCCGCACGCCCTTTTTGAAATCATCGGAGGAGAACAGCAGCCGCCCCAGAGTGGCGCGCACAATCTGGTCGTCGTGGCTGGGTTTACGCCACTGGCTCATCCAGTCAAATAAGTTCAAATCGGTATCAAAATCCGCCGTACTGTCCTGGGGGCAGTAACCCAGGCTGGCGTTCTCCGCCCACTTCACCACACCTTCATTAGGGCTCAGCTCCTGCATCAAACAGCGCAGAAAAGTCGTCTTTCCCGCACCATTTTCGCCAATAACCGCCAAACGCGTACCCGCCTCCAGAATCATATTGCCCTGACTGAACAGCGGCTCATCAAAACCGTGGCCCAATTTCTCCAGGGTCAGGGCCTGACGGTGCAGTTTTTTGTCCTGCTTGAAACGGATATAGGGTGATACCCGGCTAGACGCCTTGATCTCGTCGAGCTGAATCTTTTCAATCTGCTTGGCCCGAGAGGTCGCCTGCTTCGCCTTGGAGGCATTGGCCGAAAAGCGGCTGACAAACTGCTGAAGCTCAGCGATCTGGGCCGACTTCTTGGCATTCTGGGATTGCAGACGCTCGCGGGCCGCGGTCGCCGCGGTCATAAAGTCATCGTAATTTCCGGGGTAAACCCGCAACTCGCCGTAGTCGATATCCGCCATGTGGGTACACACCGCATTCAGAAAGTGGCGGTCGTGAGAGATGATGACCATGGTGCTCTTGCGCTCGTTGAGCACCCCTTCCAACCAACGAATGGTGTCGATATCCAGGTTGTTGGTGGGCTCGTCCAGCAGCAGAATATCCGGGTCGGAAAACAACGCCTGGGCCAGCAAGACACGTAGCTTCCAGCCCGGCGCCACCTCGCTCATCGGCCCGAAATGCAGGTCCAGCTCAATCCCCGCCCCCAGCAGAATCTCGCCGGCACGGCTCTCGGCGCTGTAGCCGTCCATCTCCATAAACCGGGTTTCCAGATCAGCCACCTTCATCCCGTCTTCCTCAGACATCTCGGCCTGGGCGTAGATACGGTCCCGCTCCTGCTTGACCTCCCACAGTTCCGTGTGGCCCATGATCACGGTATCGATCACCGAGTACTTCTCAAAGGCAAACTGATCCTGATGGAGCTTGCCGACCCGCTCGTTGGGGTCGATGGAGACATTGCCCGAGGTCGGCTTGAGACTGCCGTCCAGAATTTTCATAAAGGTGGACTTGCCGCAGCCGTTGGCACCGATCAAGCCATAGCGGTTACCGCCGCCAAACTTAACCGAAATATTTTCAAACAGAGGCTTGGCACCAAATTGCATGGTGATATTTGCTGTAGAGATCAAGAGAGTATTCCCGGCGACACGCGCCTGTTGGTTGGATCATTAAGCTGTGAGGGCGCGTACTATACGGGATTCCGGGCAAAACGTCGAAAACCACGACCGCTACCCACCCCAGCACCAATACTCAGACTGGCTGGAATGCGGCAAACCCCTATTGCTGCACAAAGTACAAGCTGGAATGCTGTAGGGCCAATCCACCAGTAAATATGCGCTATGTCTGCTGCCCAACCAGATCCCGTAGCCGAATCAAAATCCCGACTTCTGAAACTGGTTTCAGAAAACCTCCGCAATGGCAGCATAGAACTCCCCAGCCTACCCGATATCGCCATTGATATTCGCGTTGCCATCAGCAAACCGGATGTCGAGATCAGCGACCTCGTCAAGCTGATCCAGCAGGACCCGGGGCTGACCGCCTATCTGATCAAGGTGGCCCTGAGCGCGTTTTACAGCCGTGGCAACCCCGCGCCCAATCTGACGGTGGCCATCAACCGGCTGGGGCTGAATGCGGCCCGTG
Source organism: Spongiibacteraceae bacterium (assembly GCA_041546665.1). Lineage (GTDB taxonomy): Bacteria > Pseudomonadota > Gammaproteobacteria > Pseudomonadales > Spongiibacteraceae > Spongiibacter. Next base: position 16,209 of record JBFEVY010000026.1, read on the forward strand.
ATCTGACCATGGGCTACGCGTTAAAAACCCTGTTCATGATCAAAGACGCCGGAATCAAACGGCGTATGCACGAGTGCTGGCGGCGCAGCGTCCACACCGCCGCGTTAGCCAACGTGATGGCCCGCCACTGCGGCTTTAACCCTGACCGCGCCCTGCTGGCCGGCCTGCTGCAAGATATCGGCGCCCTGCCACTGCTGGTCAACCTCAAGAACTTTCCCGACATCTACAATTCCCACGCGGCGACAGAAATGCTGATCCGGGAATTCACCGGCAAAATCAGCGGCCTGGTCTTACACAGCTGGAATTTCGATAACGACCTGATCACCACCGCGCTCCATCTAGAGAACTGGATGCGTGAGCACGACCACGCCAAGGATTTAACCGACCTGATCCTGGTCGCGAGATACCATACTTACCTGCACGACCGCAGCCACAGCACGCTGCCCAAACTTTGCTCACTCCCTGCCTTTCAAAAGCTCGGACTCGACGACATAGACCCGGCACAGGGTGTCAGCTTTCTGAAAGAAGCGGAGCAGGAAATCGCCGAGCTGCGCAGTCTGCTGCAGGATTAAGCGCCACCCTGCCCCAAAACACCTTAAACTCGTCACGCATCCCTCGCAGGCCAAACCATGCTGCCAACATCCGGGTATGGTATAAGAGCCTTCGACTATCGAGGCCCGTCCCATCGGCAAACCCATTGATAACAAGGAGTACGCCCGTGCCGGCAACAAAAGAAGAACTCGCCACCTTTATGGCCGAACAGTTTCCACAAAGCGACAGCACCGTAGAGGCCGTTGGCAACGGCTGCGCCACCATCTCACAGGATATAGGACACGAAAATCTGCGCCCGGGCGGCACCGTGTCGGGACCAACTCTCATGGCCCTGGCCGATGCCGCGCTCTACGTGGCCATTCTCGGCGAAATCGGCATCGTCCCGCTGGCGGTGACGACCAGCCTCAATATTAACTTTCTGCGCAAGCCCTCCGCAGAGGCGCGTATTATTGGTGAGTGTAAATTGATTAAAGTCGGCCGCGCTCTGGCGGTGGGCGAGGTGTCGATCTATTCGGAGGGAAACCCTGACCCCGTGGCCCATGCCGTCGGCACCTATTCCATCCCCCCAAACAGGGGCTAACCGCCGAACCTATACCCAGGGAGGCGCGGCAGCGCTGCGCCCCACTGCGGATCAGGTCAAAATAAGCCACTGCAGATAACCCGCCAAACCACCCAGCAAGGCCCCCACACTGGTGAGCTTCCATTTATCTTCAGCCACTATCGGATGGAGCAAGGCGTAAAAATCTTGCGGGGGCAATTGCGCCAATCGGGAGCCCAGGGTCTCAGCAATATCCAGCGAGCGATCGATAAACTCATAGTAACGCGGGTCCGGCTTGCGAAGTTCTTCCATTACCACCCGAGTGATAATCTCCTTGGACTTCTTGTAGTCCTCCGGGCCAACCGTTGCCACCACAAACGGTCGAACGACATTTGAGAATCGCAAATAGCTCTCGCTGACGGCCTCGTAAATCATATCGTGAATTTTATCAACGCTGGAGGGCTCACCCAACAGGTCTTGCGAGAGGGTTTCGGCGTTGAGCAGTTTGTTCGCAAAGACCTCCCCCAGATAATAGGAAATTTCCCGCTGCCGTTTTACAAACAAGCCTTGAACGGTCACCCCGGCAATGTTTTTTGGCTGTAAGGGCTTTTGCACCAGATACAGAGCCAGCTCATTGGTTAAATAGCCCACCATCAAGCCAAATACCGGCAAGACCCACCACTGGGGAAAGAGCAGCCACACAATCATGACCGGAATACCGAGGGGAAAACCGAAGTAAAATCCGCTATTGGACAGAAAGCGCATCTCCCGCTCGGCGGCGTTGGTGAAAATATTAACCAGTAGATCCTTATTGCTTTCCAGGCGCTTTATCACTGCCTCATTGACATTGCCCAGCAAGCGAAAGTCGCGGTGAAAATCCTCAGTAATACTGTCGAGAATCTCCGGCAGGCGCATTTCCAGCTTCTTATAAATGGTTTTCTTCAGATTGGACGGCGCGGAGTTCCACAAAAAATTCGATACCGAATACTTGCCCCAAAGCTGGGTGTTCTCCATCACCTCATCGACCACTTTTTGCAACAGCGACTCGACCCGGTAGTGCATGGTGTTTGCAAGGTCCGTTACATCAATGCGGTCAATGATTTCCTGTTGACTGATCACCTTGCCGATGCTCTGCTCCACCAGCTTGCGGGACATCTTCTGTGAACTGCGAGGGACAACCCCCTGCCAGCCGAACAAGCCGATTCCCCGGAATTCGATGGGGTACATCATCATTCTTACAGCAAGCCAGTTTGTACAATAGCCCACTACCGCACTCACAAAAGGGATACTCAAAATAGCCCAATTTTGAGATAACCAATCCACTACGGGCGCCATCGCTTCAGTACCGCTCCATTTTAAATTTTTATTGTATCTAAAACCGCTTCCTCACCCGAGCCAAATTTAGCCTCAAGCGTGTGAGAGGTCAGCTGGTACCGGCGCAAACACGGGAAAACAGACCTGTGCCTTGCTGGCAATGTGATTAACCGAACCGGTAAACCTCACTGCCAACAGCGGTCGGCCAACTCGGTAGCGCTAGTCCAGAATGCTTTGGTAGTCCTCGGAGAAGATATCTCTACCAATGATGTATTTCATAATTTCGGAACTGCCCGCCATGATCCGGTTAATGCGCGAATCAGTGTACATATTGCAAATCGGGTACTCCCTCATGTAACCGGCACCGCCATGCAATTGCACGCCGAGGTCAATCATCCGGCCTTCCAGTTCCGTTGACTGCAATTTTCCCTTGGCCGCCATATTGGCGGTCAAGCGTCCGGCATTGTGCTCGGCAACACAGTGACCGACATAGGTTTCCATGATGTCCAACTCAGCGTCCATTTCAGCCATTTTGAACTGGGTGTTTTGCATAAATGCCAGCGGCTTGCCAAACACCTTACGCTCCATCACAAAGCTACGCGTCAGGTTAAATGCCCGGCGCGCACTGGCCGTTGCACCGACCATCGCAATCAGACGCTCTTCGGCCAGACCCTTCATCAGGTAGAGAAAGCCTTTGCCGGGCTCGCCCAGAATATTGTCCTTTGGAATAACCACATTATTGAAAAACAACTCTGCGGTGTCCTGCGCCTTCAATCCCATTTTGTCCAGATTGCGACCGCGCTCAAATCCGGCCATACCACGCTCAACAATACACAGCGTCATGGCATGGGGGTTGTTTTCCGGGTCAGCCTTGCCCGCCACCACAATATAGTCAGCGTTAATACCGTTGGAGATATAAGTCTTTGAACCATTGAGCACATAGTGATCGTCTTGTTCACGCAGCGTTGTGCGCATACCCGCCAGGTCGCTACCCGCATCGGGCTCGGTCATTGCAATGGCCAGAATTTTCTCACCGCGTACACAGGGCGGGAGAAAACGCATTTTCTGCTCCTCATTGCCGAAGTGGTCAATGTACGGGCCCACCAATCTGCTGTGCAGGGTGTTAAACCACTCACTGCAACCCGCGCGGTGGGTTTCTTCAATGATAATCTGCTCATAGCGAAAATCGCGATCGCCAAGGCCACCATATTCTTCGCCGGGCCAGATCATCAAAAAGCCCTGCTCTCCCGCTTTGGTAAAGGCCTCGCGGTCAACAATACCCGCCTCCCGCCAGCGCTCAATATTGGGGACAATTTCCTGTTCAAGAAATTTCCGGTACGCCCCGCGGAACATATTCTGGTCTTCA
>JBFEVY010000384.1:0-3006 GCA_041546665.1 Spongiibacteraceae bacterium
AAAGCGAATACCCTGGTCGAGTATATGACTGATTCCCAATCGCTGACACAGCTTGTCTAAGCGTTCGTCCGGTGTGCTGCCCTGCAGAATAGCATTGCGCACAGTGGTGCCGACATCAAACACGTCTTCGCGATTTTCGCTGTCATCGTAGCGGCGGTCGTGTTCCATCATCGCCCGATGTTGGTCGAAGGAGACGTGAGCGAAGTCGTTGGCCGTGAGTCCTTCGGCATAACTGACGCTGCCGTGATTGGGGCGCAACGCATCGGTAATCAATTCCGCCAGGGTGGTTTTGCCGCAGCCGTTGCCACCGACAATGGCCAAATGCTGTGCAGTGGGCCACTGCCAATTGAAATTGTCGAAAATCGGGTCGATCTGATAGGCGAAACGCAGGTTTTCCAGGCGAACAAGGGCTGTGGTCATGGTGGCTTTTAAGTTGTCGGGAATAGAAGGGCGGCTACTATACCACAGCCACAGCGCCGCCACGGCCCAGTACCTCAGCAGCGCGGACATTCTCCGGGCGTCAACTTATAGAATCCGGCAATGACCTGCCAGGCCTGTTCGGCGGTGTCGACGGTGGTGATCCGGTTGACATCTTCTGCGGATATTACGCCTTCGTCGCGTAAAAATTCCAGGTTGATGGCGCGTCGCCAGAACGCGTGGCCAACCAGAACAACGGGCACCTTGCGGGACTTCTCGGTCTGGATCAGGGTCAGGGCTTCAAAGAGCTCGTCAAGGGTGCCGAAACCGCCGGGAAATACCACCAGCGCCTTGGCGCGCAACATAAAATGCATTTTGCGAATGCCGAAATAGTGGAAGCGAAAACAGAACTCCGGGCTGATATACGGATTGGGCTTTTGTTCGTGGGGCAATACGATATTCAGACCGATCGAACGTCCCCCGCTTTCATTGGCGCCGCGGTTCGCCGCTTCCATCACCCCTGGGCCGCCGCCGGTCATAACGTGCAGGCGCTCTGCGGTCGGGCAGTTGGCGGCGTGTTCAGTAATGATGGAGGCGAGCTTGCGTGACTCCTGGTAAAAGTGACTGTTGCGCTGGTCCCGGCGGGCAATTCTGATTTTTGCCGGATCGCCGCTTTTTTCCGCGTCCTTGAGTGCTTGTTCGGCGTCTTCCGGGGCGAGAAAACGGGCACTGCCAAAAATAACGACGGTGGATTCCACTCCCTCTTCCTGGAGGATCATTTCCGGCTTTTGCAGTTCTAACTGAAATCGCAGACCGCGCAATTCGTCGCGCAGCAGAAAGTCCTGGTCGGCGTAGGCGAGCTTGTAGGCTGAGGGATGTTGCGCCTCGTCGGCGTGTATCTCGTCGCGGGCAGAGGGAAAGTTAGAGCCGTGAAGGGGGTGGTTATCGTTCATATTATATTTGTGTCCATTCGTTGAAAAACGCGCAACGCTTTTGTTTAAAACCAAGATACCTTGTTTGTAAAACATACACTTGTTTATCCCCGGTCCGCTACGTTTTTCGGCACAAGCTGTGCATAATGACTTTGCCCCTGTAGGTGCGCGGGGCGTTCAATAAGGTTGTTGGTCTTCGGGAGGGAGTAAAGGCGCTCATGGTGGAACCGTTATTGGTTGGGATCACTTTCCTTATTGGTTTACTGTTTCGGCAATTTGGTATGCCGCCCCTATTGGGATACCTGGTTGCGGGTTTTGTTGCGGGAGCCATTCAGTTGGGTGATCCGCAGCAGGTGCAGCAGATGGCCGATATCGGCATTATCCTTTTGCTGTTTACCATTGGTCTTAAACTGGATATCAAGCAACTGGCCACGCCGGCGATTATGGGTAGTGCGGTATTGCACACTTTGATCGTGGTGCCGCTAACTGTAATGATGTTGCTGTCGCTGCCGCACCTGTTCACTTCGATCGATCATATCAATGGCGAGGCGGCGTGGATGATGGCCTTTGCGCTGTCGTTTTCCAGTACCGTATTCGCAGTGAAAATTTTCGATCAGCGCGGTGAGTCAGCTGCGCTGCATGCGCGCATCTGCATTGGTATTCTGGTCATGCAAGACCTGTTTGCGGTGCTCTATCTGGTGTTTACCGCTGATTATCTGCCCAGCGTTTGGGCGCCTGCCTTATTGTTGTTACCGCTGTTGCGACGCCCAGTGCACTGGTTGCTCGGGCAGGCGGGACACGGCGAGTTGTTGTTATTGTTTGGGGTCGGTATGGCACTGGGCGGTGCCTGGTTGTTTGAAGCCCTTCACCTGAAAGCTGGTCTGGGAGCCCTGTGTTTTGGCGTGCTGATTGCCGGCGGAAGCAAGGCTAATGAGTTGTACAAGAGCCTGGGGTCGCTTAAAGATCTGCTGCTGACGGCATTTTTTCTCAGTGTGGGTTACTACGGTCTGCCCAATGGGGAAATGTTGCTTGTGGCCGCGACGCTAACCTTATTGATTGTGCTGCGACCGCTGATCTACTTTAGCCTGTTGGTGTTCTTTCGACTGCGGGCGCGCACCGCCCTGTTGTCCGGGTTGGCCTTGTTCAATTACAGCGAGTTTGGTTTGATTGTCGCCGCCCTCGCCGTTCAGTCCGGCGCCCTGGCACCGGAGTGGTTAACGACATTGGCGGTGGCGACGGCACTGTCCCTTTTTGTGGCAGCCCCCTTCAATGCCCGTGTGCACAATGTTTATGCACGCTGGGGGAAAAAGCTACAGAGCTTTGAGCGAAAGCAACTGCTGTCGCAGGAGCGTGTTGTGAACCTGGGTAGCGCGGATGTGTTGATATTCGGCATGGGCCGTATTGGCAGCGGAGCCTATCAACTTATGCAGCACCGTTATCCTGGGAAGGTCGTTGGCATAGAAGAGGCAGAAGACAAGGCGGAGTACATGCGCGGCGAAGGCATACACTGCCAAGCTGGGGATGTCAGCGACCGGGATTTTCTGGAGCGCGCGCATCTGTCCCGCCGGCGCCTGATTCTAGTCTGTCTGACCAACCACAGTGAGAATGTGGAAGTGGTGAAATTACTGCAAATGCTGGGTTTTAACGGCCAGATCGC
>JBFEVY010000105.1:0-10393 GCA_041546665.1 Spongiibacteraceae bacterium
AGCAACGCCAGTTAAACATGTTTTTATGTCGCGCGCAATTAAATTGCACACGACATAAAAAACTCCGATTTGCCCTCAAGCTTGGCCGGGACTGTGCCGATATAAAGATACGATCAGGAAGCCCTGAGTACTATTGCAGACACTATGGTCATTATTAACCCGAACATACCAACCCAACCGGCCAGCTACAGTCGGCCCGCGGGCCCAGCCCCCATTCTCCCCGCCGACCGGGTCATTATGGCGGTGGTTTTGGGCCAGAAAGCAAGCCATCTCTACGAGCTGGCCTCGGGCAACCTGCGTCTGATGGCGGAAAGCCAAACACCCTTGCGTCAGGGGGAAGAGCTCCAACTCAAAGTGACCGGCCACGACGCTGCAAAACGCCCCCAATTGGAAATTCTGTCCCGCACAGGCCAAAACCTGGCACCATTAATCAAAGCCACCCTGCCGCAACAACAAAACCTGAACCAATTGACGGGCGCCCTGCTTGCGGGGTTTCGCCAGGGAAGCAATCCGGCCGTGATGACGGCTACCGAGGCTTTTATCAGCAGTCTACCGGTGCGCCAACAACTCATTGACCCGACTGCCTTGCGCCAGGTACTGCGCGACAGTGGTCTATTTATGGAATCTCACCTCGCTGCCGGCGACTCCGTGCCCGGAGACCTAAAAACCGCTCTGCTCAAGCTCGCCCGACAACTGGAAAATAGTGCCCAACAAAGACACCTGGGCGAGCAAGGCGCAGCAAGTAAACTGGCTACAGACTACAGTCCGGTGAGCAACGCCAAAAATCGATCGCCAAGTGGTTACGAAGGACAAAACAAAACACCCGCCCAGGCTTACAATGCATCGAGCGCCGCGCAGCTTAAGCCCCCCGAGCTGCCAGGCGATCTGCGCCCCCAGGGCCGTGTAGCGCTGAACCAATTTAATTTACCTCAGCAGCCTGAACTGCTGTCCCGCTATTTACTCGACATGGTAAGAGGCTCACTCGCCCGCCAGGACGCCCACCAGCTCCTGCATTTACAGTCCAGCAACGCCCAACAACAGCAATACGTCATGGAAATTCCAGTGCGCGATCAGGATGGGGTGGATGTCTGGCAGCTCCATATCGAACGCAGAGAAACACAAGACGACGACACGCCCCAGACCTCAGCCCGCGAGCAGCCATCGCATCAATGGGCGATCACCCTTAACTTCGATTTCCCCGGCATGGGCCCAGTGAAATCCGTGGTGAAACATTCAGACGCAGGATTATCGGTGAATTTCATCGCGGAGCGCCCGGAAACCGGCGCGATGATTAAGGCGACGCAAAACGAATTGCGCGAGCGCCTTGAGCAACAAGGCATTGCTCAGCCCGAGATTCACAGCCATGTCGGCAACAGTGCCGGCCCCGATTCACCACTCCACGAACACCACCTGCTGGAGGACAAAGCCTGATGCCCGCCACTGACAACAAGCCCGGTGAAATCGCGGTTTCGCTGCACTATGACGAAATCAACGCACCTACGGTCAGCGCCAAGGGGCACGGAGAAACCGCACATCGCATACTCGAGCTCGCCATGGAGCACGACGTCCCCATCTATCAAGACAAGCATCTGGTCCAGCTGCTGGCTCAGGTGGATCTGGACACCGAGATTCCGCCGGCCCTGTACATCGCCGTCGCAGAAATTATCGCCTTCGCCTATCGTCTGAAAGACCGCCTACCCGGCGACAAGCTAAATTAGCCCCATAAAAAAGCCCCGCATTTGGCGGGGCTTTTTTATGGGGTCACGTCACACCACAACAATCACTGCCGCAGGTGCGTAGCCTATAAAGCGGCAGGTGTCACTTCGGCATGCTCGACAGCCAAAACACGATTGTGCCAATCACCAAAGCAAATAGAGCCAGTACTGCGACAACATCTGTCGCATCATCTTCGCGTTGTTCTTGAGTGGGTTCAGTCATTCCAATCACTACCTGTTCGATATGGTTAAAACACACTCCGGCGGGAGCGCGGTCAAAATACCGGCGGCAGTATAGCAGCTTTTATGGCAATACCGGTATCCTGTGACACGCCACGCCGCCCCCACCCCTCAGCGGGATTATCGGCCCCGCGCATAAGCCATATCCGCAAAACGTGTTAGAGGCATATTCGATAAAGCTATAGAATTGCCACCAATTTTCCGATTAAGCAAATGCAATCCGCCATTGCCAGGCAATCGGCGCAAGCACAGCCAGACAAGCAGAGTTCTCATGTACCAGTACAATGAATTTGACCAGAAAATTATCGGTCAGCGGGTAAACCAATACCGCGATCAAACCGCCCGTTATCTGGACGGCAAAATCAGCGAGGAACGCTTCCTTCCGCTGCGCCTTCAAAACGGCCTTTATGTACAGCGCCTGGCACCGATGATGCGCATCGCCGTGCCCTACGGCAACCTGAACGCGCCGCAGTTGCGCCGACTGGCCAAAATTACTCGGGACTACGACAAGGGCTATGCCCATATCAGTACCCGCCAGAATGTCCAGCTAAACTGGCCGCAATTGGAGCGGGTTCCCGATATCCTCGCAGAGCTGGCCGAGGTCGAAATGCACGCTGTTCAGACCTCAGGCAACTGCATTCGCAATGTTACCGCCGATCAGTTTTCCGGCGTTGCGGTAGACGAAGTGGAAGACGCCCGCCCCTGGTGTGAAATTATTCGTCAATGGTCAACCTTCCACCCCGAGTTCGCGTTTCTGCCCCGTAAGTTCAAGATTGCGGTATGCGGCTCAGAGCAGGACCGGGCAGCGGTAATGGTTCACGATATCGGCCTGCAACTGGTAAAAGATGCTGCCGGCGACACGGCGTTTAAAGTGATTGTTGGCGGCGGCCTCGGCAGAACACCAATCGTCGGTACCGTGGTTCACGAAGCCCTGCCACCGCGCTATCTGCTGAGCTACCTGGAAGCCATTTTACGGGTGTACAACCAGCTGGGCCGTCGCGACAACAAATTCAAAGCCCGTATCAAGATTCTGGTCAAAGCCATGGGCGCCGAGGCCTTCCGTGAGCAGGTCGAAGCCGAATGGGCGCCGATCAAACACGGCAACCTGGAACTGAGCGACGAAGAAATCGCCCGCGCTAAATCGTATTTTCGCGCGCCGGCCTATGAGGTACTGAATAATGTCGACTATCAGGCGCTGGCACTGGAAGGCCCTGAATTTGCACGCTGGCTAAAACAAAATGTAAAACCCCACAAACAGGCCGGCTACGCCATTGTGGTGGTGCCGCTGAAAACCACAGGGATTGCCCCCGGTGATATCACTGCAGAGCAGCTCGACGCAGTCGCAGCGCTTTCCGAGCAATTCGGTTTTGGCGAAATAAGAACCACGCATCAGCAAAACCTGGTGTTTCCGGACATTCGTCAACGCGATTTGCATGCATTCTGGAAAGCACTGGACGCGCTCGAACTTGCCTCGCCTACGGCGGGTACGCTGAACGACATGATCTGCTGCCCCGGTGGCGACTTCTGCTCACTCGCCAACGCGAAATCCATTCCCGTTGCAGAGGCGATCCAGCGCCGCTTTGACGACCTGGATTATCTCTACGATCTCGGTGAAATTGAGCTGAATATTTCCGGGTGCATGAACGCCTGCGGTCATCACCATATTGGCCATATCGGCATTCTCGGAGTGGACAAAAAAGGTCAGGAATTCTTCCAGGTTTCCCTCGGCGGAAATCAGGGACTGGATGCCAATATTGGCAATATCCTCGGCCCGTCCTTTGCCCAGGAAGAGATTCCGGAAGTCATCGAAAAACTACTTTCAACCTACGTGGACCTGCGGCTGGAAGACGAGCGCTTTATCGACACCGTCAACCGCGTGGGTATGACCCCATTCAAGGAGCGAGCATATGCCTGAGATTATTAAAAACGGTCAAGTCAGCCAGGATAGCTGGTCTGTATGGCACGACACTGAAACGCTGCCAACACAGGGACACGTCATTGTGCCACTCAGCCTGTGGCTGGCACACAAATCCGAACTACAAGCCCTGGGGCATATCGGCGTATTCCTGCGCAATGAATCCCCTAAGGCACTGAGCGAAGACATCGACAGCCTCGAACTCATCGCCGTGGATTTTCCCGTCTTCACCGACGGACGCGGTTTCAGCTACGGCCGCGAATTGCGCGAACAGCACGGATTTAAAGGCGAACTGCGCGCCACGGGTGACTTCATGCGCGATCAGTTGTTTTACCTGTCTCGCTGCGGCTTCAACAGCTTTGCACTTGAGGGCGAAGACCTGGAAGCGGCACTGAGCAGTCTCGACGATTTCAGCGAAGTCTACCAGGCCAGTGCCGACGAAGACCTGCCCCTGTTTCGGCGCCATAAGTTAGCCGGCGCCGACACTCCGCTCCCGGCCTGCGCATAAACTGCCGCGCGCTGACTTCCGGTCACCCCCAAGTCAGCGCCACACCCCTGGCCTTAAAACAAGGCCAGTTGCCCTCCCTGCAGACCACCACATTCCTTCGGTTCAGCAAACCTGACACCGGCGCCGATCAAACGCACGGGGCTGTCTAGCCGCGACCAGGCCTGGGCCAGCAAGCGCTGAAAGCTCTGCTCCTGCCAGCCACCAATCAGCGCTTGCTCGACCGTGGTCAGGCGAAAATCACAGCTCTTGAGTTTGACAAACACCCCGTTCACCGTGAGCTTATCTGCCTTATCATTAAGCCTGCGCCGCAATTGCGCCAATAACTCACTGAGGGCCAGCCGAGCATTCCCGCCGTCAACAATGTCGGTTGCAAACGTCCTTTCCACACTCAAGGACTTGCGCTGCCTGTCGGGCTGCAACTCGCGGTTATCGATGCCCCGGGCGTAGTCGTATAGCTGGCGCCCCATGCGACCGAAATCCCGCACCAGCTCTGCCAAGCTCAATTGCTGTAAATCGCCACAGGTGTAGATTCCGCGGCTGTTCAGTCGCTGGCACATTACCTGCCCGACGCCGTGAATTTTCCCCACGGCCAATTCGGAAACAAAGGCTTCCACCTTGTCCGGGGTAATCACCGTCAGTCCGTCTGGCTTCTGCCAGTCGCTGGCCACCTTGGCGAGAAATTTATTCGGCGCAACACCCGCCGAAATAGTAATACCAAGCTCACGTTGAACGTCGCTGCGAATCTGCTGCGCAATCAAGGTTGCGCTTCCCTTGCACATTTCAGCGCGGCTGACATCGAGATAGGCCTCATCCAACGATAGTGGCTCAATCACTTCGGTGTAGCGCAAAAACACTTCGCGAATATCCGCGGCCACGTTGCGGTACTTGTCCATATTCGGTGGAATCACTATCAACGACGGGCACAAACGCATCGCTTGCCCGGTAGGCATCGCAGAGCGTACACCCCAGGAGCGCGCTTCGTAGTTACAGGTGGCAACAACCCCCCGCCGCTGACTACTGCCGCCAATGGCAATAGGTCGCCCACGCAACATAGGATCGTCGCGCATTTCAACGGAGGCATAAAAACAGTCGCAGTCACAGTGAATGATCTTGCGCATAAGCGGCTCGATCCCAAATTCGATAACTGTTTTTTTATACAGTATTTTAAAAATACTATCAATCCCGACTGCAGCAGTGCGATATACTACCCCTCCCAACTATTCTGAGGATTGGCAATACAATGACGATAGGCAGCTGGACACCGGAATCCGAAAAGGCCGCGCTGGAAATAGACGGCAACTGGCTGCTGCAATGTGTTGCCCTGAGCACGGACGAAGCCCTGCAGGCATTGCCAAAACCTTTCAGCGACGCGGAACTCAGCCGCTACAGCGCGTTTATGCGCTTTTCACCGGAAGCCTGGAAGACGGCGGTAGAGCCTCTGGAAAGCGATCAGCTCAAAGCCCTGATCCGCTTTTTTACGGTTGCCGAAATGCGTATCAGCGGTTGGGACGCAGGCGCCGAATCCCCTGCCATCTGGATTAACAAGGTCCTGCGCAGCCGCGGCGAAAAACTCAGCAAAGACGAGTTATTGTGGATACGCGCCAACTCAGACAACCGCTTTATTCCCAATGGGGGGCTGTAGGGCTTCCCCCCGTTACGTCGTCATTTTTTATTAAAGGCTGCAAGTTGCTCCGGCGTCGCCGAGGTCTGGTAGTGTTTTTTCCACTCCTCGTAGGGCATCCCGTAAATCCGTTCGCGCGCCGCGTCGTAATCCAACTCCTCACCGCGCTCCTGCGCCGCAGCAAGATACCACTTAGACAGGCAGTTTCGACAAAAGCCAGCCAGGTTCATCAGATCAATATTCTGAACGTCTTTCCGCTCATCCAGATGTGCCAACAAGCGACGAAACACTGCGGCTTCGATCGCGTCATTTTTGCCCGAACTCAATAAATCGCTCATTTTTTACTCCACTGCGCAAAATACCCTGTTCATTATCGCAAATTTTGCTATGTTTAGTTTTGTCTGAGTTTGGACATTTTTTGCACAGTCCCACTCATTCAACTTTTACCACCGTCAAATGCGCCAGACGTCCTGGCCGAACCGTTTTTTCATTGAGGACTACGAAATGGCAGAAAAAAAACTGGATCCTGTCGCACTGATCAAGAAAGAGATTGAGGCACTGGAAGAAAAACTGGAAAAGCTTCGCGAGCGGCTGATGGCAGACGCAGACAAAGCGGTGGAAAAAGCGAAGGCCCAGGCGGAAAAGGCCAAGGCGAAAATGAAGGCCGAGCAAGACAAACTGAAGGCCCTTCAACAGAAAGCCAAAACCAAGATGGATACCAACGTTCAGAAGCAACTCGACCGCGCCCACAATACGGTAGAGTCGGCTAAAGAGCTTGAGTTGGATGCCAGGGCCGTCATCATTATGGCCAAAGAGCAGCTCAAAGAACTGAAGGAAGATTACCAGCACGCCAAAGCCCTTGCGAGAGCCGCGAAGGCCGCCGCCAAGGACTTTGACAAGGCAAAAGCTCCAGCTAAAAAGGCGGCGCCCAAGAAAAAAGCGCCCGCAAAGAAAGCTCCAGCTAAAAAGGCACCGGTAAAAGCACCTGCTAAAAAGGCCGCCGCAAAGAAAGCCCCCGCCAAGAAAAAAGCCCCGGCGAAATCAAGCGCGAGCTAAGCTCGCCACTGCCCGGGGTACATTGACGCTGGCGGAGAGACCTTCGCCAGCGTCACGCTAAGCCCTGCTAGCTAGTGGGGAAGGTACTCACCGCCATTCACATCCAGCGCGGCACCGGTCATCGCTCTGGAATAATCCGAACCCAGGAAAATTGCTGCCTTTGCGCAGTCGGCATCGTCGGGGATCACCCGCAGCGGAATGCCCGCCGCAACTTGCGCCTTTTGCTCAGCCACTGTCGGGCCGCCGGCCTCCTCAGCCATCTTGAAATAGCCCTCGACAGACGGCCCCCACATCCATCCCATAAACGCGGAATTCACCCGAATATTACTTGGCCCCAATTCAAGCGCGAGATGGGAAGTCGCCGACGCTAGTGCCGCCTTCGACGCGCCATAGCCCGCCTGTGTCGCCATGGGTTTGCGGGTCACCATAGTATTGATCATAACAATCGCCCCGCCACCCTGCTGTTTCATTTGCGGCACGGTTTCCAGGGTAAGCGCCATCGTGCCAAAAAAATTAACGTCCATCGCCTCTCGCCAGCCGTCCAGATTCGCCTCTGCAACGGGTTCAAAACTGCCGGGGTTATAGGCGCTGTTAATCAGTACATCAATGCGGCCAAATCGCGCGACCGCCTGGCGGACTAATTCAGCGCACTGGGCGCGGTCAGCAATATCAGTGGGGACTTTTAGCAGCGGAGTTTCCAGTCCCTCAGCCCTGATCATAGCCTCCACATCATCAAGCTTGGCCGGGGTCCGCGCGCACATGACGACACTCGCCCCTTGACGCGCCGCCTCCAGGGCCAGCTCCTGTCCCAAGCCCGGTCCGATTCCAGACACAATCACCACTTTATTCTCTAGCAACATTGTTACGCCCCACTCTGATAAACTTGTTATTCTTGCCGCCGGCCGTCACAGGCCTCTTGCGAGACAGGCCACCATGCCTCTGCCGGTCGGGCGAGACCTCGCCGACGACACGATCATATCGATAAGCCGCCGTAGTTCGCACCACCCAAAGAGACGGTGCCAAGTCCACGAAGGAGATAGTTTTTCAACCATGTACCGACGTATTTGCCTCGCCCTGGGATTATTGGTCTGCGCGCCGTTTGCCTCGGCGCAACTGAGTATCGCCACCCATGCCGCTAGCGCGGGTCTGGGGATTGAACTGGGCTACAGAACGCCAGCGTTTGGTGTACGTGGTGGTAATTTGTCCGGCAATCTCAACTTCGATTTCAAAGCAGAGGACACCGACGGTATTGAGGGCGACGAACTGCGATACGACAGCGACATCTCCCTGCGAAATATCTACCTGCTCGCCGACTGGCACCCCTATGCCGGGCGATTCAGGCTGAGCGCCGGCCTGCTCTTTAACTACAGTGATGCACAGATCGTGACCCGCTGCGAGGCAACATCACCGCTGCCCGGCACCGCCAGCTGTGAGTTTGGTGATTCGCGCTTTTCCCCGGCCGTGCTGGGCGAAATACACACTGACATCGACTTTGAGCCGGTGGCGCCCTATCTCGGCCTTGGTTGGGCGCACAAGCCGAATCAGCAACTCTCATTCACCGCCGATCTTGGTGTCGCTTACCTGGGAAGCGCCAACGTCAAAATGCACTCTACCGGCACCTGCAATGACAGCGAAGCCTGCCGGCAAGAAATTGAACGGGAAGCTGACGAAGTCAAATCCGAGCTGGAAGACTTCAAACTGCTCCCGGTTATTCGCGTCGGAATAGGCTATAGTTTTTAACTCATACCTGAATTATCGGGATAGCCCGGAACCGGCACCCTCACTGCTGCTCCGGGCGCCACGCGTCACCCACTGAGGCCAAGAATGGAAGTAGATCTGACAACCTCGTTCTTTTTAATCTTTTCGGGTGCAGCCCTACTCGCCTCGCTAGCCCTGCTAACGCGCCAACCGCTTCTGATAGCGTATATTGCCCTCGGCGCCCTGATCGGCCCCTATGGCAGCGGCTGGGTAACAGATTTAAAACTGCTCGCTGAGATCGCTGAATTCGGCATCATCTTTCTGCTGTTTTTACTCGGCCTGGATATGCAGCCCCAATCGCTGGTGAGCACGCTGAAGAAGGCTACCTTTGTCGCCCTGTTGAGTTCTCTTGCCTTCCTCGCCACCGGCTATGGTGTTGCAATCAGCTTTGGCTTCAGCCAGGTGGAATCGGCCATCATCGGCGCCGCCATGATGTTTTCCAGTACCATTATTGGCATCAAGCTGTTGCCCACAACCGTTCTACACCACCGTCATACCGGGGAGCTGATGGTCGGGCTACTATTACTGCAAGACTTGATCGCCATGCTGGTATTACTAATTCTGTTCAGTCTGAGTCTTGGTGAATTTTCAGCGACAAACCTCACCAAAACTGCGGCCGCCCTGCCGCTGTTAATTGTCTTCGCCTTTGCCTTCGTTCGCTTTGTCATACTGCCGCTGCTGCGGCGTTTTGACCGCTTTCACGAGTACATTTTTCTGATTGCCATCGGCTGGTGTCTGGGGCTGGCTGAAACTGCCCATTTCATTGGATTGTCGGTGGAAATGGGGGCGTTTATTGCCGGCATCAGTCTCGCCACCAGCCCGATTTCACAATATATTGCGATCAGCCTTAAACCCCTGCGCGACTTTTTCCTGATATTGTTTTTCTTTTCTCTGGGCGCGCGTTTTAATCTTGGCCTACTGGGCGAGATCATCGTACCAGCGCTGATACTGGCTGCCGCACTGCTGGTGATCAAACCGGTGGTCTTCCGCTATCTGATCCACGGTATGTCAGAGTCCAAGCAACTGGCCTGGGATCTGGGATTTAGAATGGGGCAGATCAGCGAGTTCTCTTTGCTGATAGCCTACGTGGCGGCGGAAATGTTGTTGATTGGTGAGGCGGCCTCGCACCTGATACAGGCCACGGCCATCCTCACCTTCATCGTGTCGTCGTATATCGTGGTTCTTAACTTCCCGACACCGATCGCCGTAAAGGACAGTCTGCGTCGGGACTAGTCCCTTACTTGAAAACGACGGAAAACGTCACAGGCACCACCAGCGTGATTCCATTCAGTCCGGCGAGGCTGCGTAACTTACCGATCCCTGGGGCCAACTCATGCCGAGTGACATCGATAAAGCTCGGCTTAAGCGTGACGATTTGCAGCTCTCCGCTGCTCAATCGAGTCACCTGGGTCGCAAAGCGCATTGGCACGGTATTGCCGTGCAGAGCGAGTTCACCTTTCAACTCCACCTCACGCTGCTCGCCTTTACCCAGGTCTTTCAGGGCTTGCAAATCGACCATGGAGGTGAATTCTGCAGTCTTGAATTTATCCGTTTCAAACAGATACTTTTGCATCCGCTCG
>JBFEVY010000192.1:0-6924 GCA_041546665.1 Spongiibacteraceae bacterium
CGGTCCGGTGTCGGCTACCGAGATATTAAAGAAATACTCCACTCTGGAAGCGGTGTTTGAGCATTTGGACGCGCTGCGTGAATTGCCGTGCCGGGGGGCAAAGACCCTTGCCAGTAAATTGCTCGCCCAGCGCGATGAACTGTTTTTGTTTCGCGAACTTTGCCGCTTGCGGGAGGATGTCCCGCTGCCAGAGGGTTGGCAGCAGGGGGTATTTACCGGGGCAGATGCCGCGCAGTTTATCGAAACCGGTGTGGAGTGTGGCCTGCCTGAAAACTGGCTGAAAGCACAATGCCGGGGAAATCCCTGGCTGTTTGAGGAGAGAGCGCGAGCATTGTGAAAATACTGGTTGATGAAAATATCCCTGCCGCCGAGCTGGCCTTTTCCCAGTTTGGACAGGTCGAGCGCTTTCCCGGTCGCAGCCTGAGTGGCGCCAGCGGGCGCGCGCGGCTGCAGGACGTAGACGCCTTGATTGTTCGCTCGGTGACCCGCGTGGACGAAGCGCTGTTGGCGGATACTGCTGTGCGTTTTGTCGGTTCGGCGACGATTGGTTTTGATCATATCGACTTGGCTTACTTACAGCAGCGCAATATTGCCTTTGCCACGGCGCCGGGTAGCAATGCGGATTCGGTGGTGGACTATGTATTAAGCGCGATCTGCGCGGCGGACGGCGTGCTGGAGAGCCTGTTGGACGGCGGATGTGTGGGCATTATTGGCGTGGGCAATGTCGGTGGCCGGCTGGCCAAACGGCTGCTGGCTATGGGCGTGCAATGTATCGCCTATGATCCGCTGCTGCCGCAAACCGGCATTTTGCGACCCCTGGCTGAGGTGTTGCGCTGCAATGTGTTGTGTCTGCATACCCCGCTGACCAACTCCGGGCCACACTCCACATTTCATCTGCTGGATCTGGCGGACCTGCAACAGCTGCCTGAACAGGCGATGCTCATTAATGCCGGGCGCGGTGAAGTGCTGGCGACAGAGACGTTGTTGGCCCTGGTCGACGCCCGACCGGATATTCGGCTGGTGCTGGATGTGTGGGAGCCCGAACCCGGTTTGCCGCTGCCGCTGCTGGATCGCTGCCTGTTCGGCACGCCACATATTGCCGGTTACAGTGCGGATGGCAAGTTGCGGGGGACGGCGATGATCGCCCAGGCATTGGCGACGTTTCAGGGGCTGGATTTTGACGAAACGCGGCTAGTATCGGCGCTGCCCGAGCCGCCTGAGTGCCGTATTGAAAGTGCGAGCCCGGCGGCCATGCTACGGCAGGCGATACTGTCGATTTACAATATCGCTGAGGATGATCAGCGCCTGCGGGCGGCGATGGCGGCGGCTGCAACGCAGGGCGAACGCGATGCGGCTTTTGACTGGCAGCGCAAACACTACCCGACGCGTCGGGAATATAGCGTGTGCCAATGGTATTACCCGGAGGGGCTTGCCGACGGGGCGATCAGTTTGTTGAGCGCCGCGCAAGGACGCTGAGAAATTCGTCGTCACTGTCCTGCAGTGCTTCAAGGGCCATCTCGATATCACGTTGGGTGATTGGCCGCTCCTGCCCCTGGTCGTCAATTTTGAAACAGGGATAGCGCTGTTCGAAGCGGCTTTGGCGGCGGCGCAATTCGCCGCTGGGGAAATCGGCGCCGTTGATGGGCGAGATGGACATGGCTGGGGCTCCGGTGTGAGTTGCGGCAATTACGAGAGTATTTGGCCAAAAACTGTCAGATGTGTCGTTAAGGGATTTCCGCAGATGGGATATTTAAAACGTAGGAATTGCGATGTTTAAGTTGGGTTTGGTGGTCAATCCCGTGGCGGGCCTGGGTGGGCCGCTGGCGCTGAAGGGAAGCGATGCCCTTTACGATCTCGCTCCGGATGCGGTGGTGACAGAAAGTGAAGCTTTGTCGAGGTCGGAGCAGCGCTGCCTGCGCTGTTTACAGATACTTTTCCGCGAGCATCCTCAGGTACAGGTTTACGGTTTTGCGGGGGCCATGGCGGAACGCAGTTGTGTGGCGGCGGGTCTGCCTTTTCACTCTCTGGGTGAAGCCACCGCGGCGCGCAGTTGCCCGGAGGACACCGTGGCGGCCGCGCAGGCGGCCCTGGCGGCGGGGGTGGACCTGCTGTTGTTTGTTGGAGGCGACGGCACCGCGCGGGATATCTATCGCGCGGTGGGAACCCGGCTGCCGGTGCTCGGTTTGCCCGCCGGGGTCAAAATGCATTCGGGGGTCTATGCCGTCAGTCCGGAGGCTGCGGCGGAAATTCTGAACGCCCTGATCGCCGGTGACCTGGTAGATATTGGCGAACAGGAAGTGCGGGATATCGACGAGGCTGCATTTCGTGAGGGCAGGGTATCGACACGGCACTACGGTGAGTTATTGGTGCCTCGCCTCGGCGGCTTTTTGCAGCGAGTGAAAGACAGCGGTCGCGAGGTGGAGGAGCTGGTGGTGGCGGAGATTGCCGACGAGGTGGTTGAGACGATGGAGGATGGCTGCCTCTATATCGTCGGTCCGGGGTCGACCACTGCAGGAGTGATGAATGCGCTGGGCCTGCCAAATACTCTGCTGGGCTTTGATCTGGTATCGGACTCGCAGTTGCTGGCGGCGGATGCCGACGCCGCTGGCATCGAGCGGGCGCTGAACGAGCACGACGGCCCGGTAAAGGTGTTGATTACGGCTATCGGTGGCCAGGGGCATTTGCTGGGACGGGGAAATCAGCAGCTGACGCCGGCCTTAATACGGCGCATCGGGCGGGAACATTTTCAGGTATTAGCCAGCAAAACGAAACTGGCGGGGCTGGCCGGGCGGCCCTTGCTGGTAGACAGCAATGATCCGGAATTGGACCGCGAATGGCAGGGCTATATTTCGGTGATTACCGGCTATCGCGATCAGGTGTTGTACAGAGTGGGAAATGACAGTGTTTGATGAATTCGTCGCGCAGGCGCGGTTTGAAGAGTGGGGCGCGCGCATTGCGGAGCAGGGCGGTGAGGCGATAAGGCTATTTCACGGCCGTGGCCAGTGTTATCCCGGTTTTGAATATTTCACCGTCGATTATTTTTCGCCGGTGCTGTGGGTTGTGCTCTACCGCCAACCCGAGGCGGCATTCTGGGAGGCGTTTACCGAGGCACTGCGTTGCAGTCTTGGCGACACAGTAGCGACTGCGGCGATTCAGCATCGCTATGACCGTGAGCGTCCGCTGGATGTCTTGTGGGGAACCCTGCCGGAGTCGCTTGCCGCGCGGGAGGACGGGCTGGGGTTTGGTATTCAGCTCGGCGGGCGTCAGAACATCGGCTACTTTATGGATATGCTACCCGCCCGGCAGTGGCTGAAAGACAAGTCCAAGGGCAAGCGAGTGCTCAATCTGTTCTCCTATACCTGCGCGTTTTCGGTGGCGGCATTACAGGCGGGCGCGCAGGGAGTCGTCAATATTGATATGAGCAAGTCGGCGCTGCGCAGCGGTCGCGACAATCATCATCGCAATGGACTCCCCCAGGGCAATGCTGAGGTGCAGTACCTGGGTTACGATATTTTTCGCTCCTGGGGAAAAATCAAAAAGCTTGGGCCCTACGATATCGTGATTTGTGATCCACCGTCGCGTCAGGCGGGGAGTTTCGAGGTGCGCAAGGATTATCCCCGCATTTTGCGGCGGATGCCGGAATTGTTGGTCGAGGGAGGTGAGCTGCTGGCCTGCCTGAATGCACCTTATCTCGACGAGACTTATCTGCGTGAGCTGGTTGCGGAAGCCTGCCCTGATGCAGAGCTGGTTGAGCGCCTTCCCGGGCGGCCGGATTTTCCAGAGCAGGACCCCAACGCGGCCTTGAAAGTGCTGCACTACCACCTGCCTAACGGCGGCAGATAAAAAAAGGGCCTGTAAATACAGGCCCTTTGGTTTCGTTTTGCCTCTGCTGCCTCAGACGATGGCGCGCAGCTGTTTGCGATAGCCGCTGAGGAAGGTGGCGAAACGTTCCATGGCATCTGCCAACTCCACCTTGTTGGGGAGGAAGACCAGACGGACGTGATCGGGGGCGGGCCAGTTAAAGCCGGTGCCCTGTACCAGCAGGATTTTTTGCTGGTTGAGCAGGTCAAGCACCAGTTGTTCGTCGTCCACCACGGGATACACCTCAGGGTCCAGGCGGGGGAACATGTACATGGCGCCGCGGGGTTTGGTGCAGCTGACGCCGGGGATGGCGTTGAGCATTTCCCAGGCCAGGTCACGCTGTTCCAGCAGGCGACCGCCGGGCAGAATCAATTCATTGATGCTCTGATAACCGCCCAGCGCAGTTTGAATAGCGTGTTGCGCTGGAACGTTGGCGCACAGCCGCATTGACGACAGCATGGTCAGACCTTCGATATAGTCCTGCGCGTATTCCTTTGCGCCGGATACAATCATCCAGCCGCTGCGAAAGCCTGCCAGGCGATAGGCCTTTGAGAGACCGTTAAAGGTCAGGCACAGCACATCTTTGCACAGGCTGCCGAGAGGAATATGCACGGCGTCATCGTAGAGAATCTTGCTGTAAATCTCGTCGGCAAACACCACTAGATTAAATTCTTCGGCAACGGCGACCAGTTGCTTGAGCATGTCGCGACTGTAGACCGCCCCGGTTGGGTTGTTTGGGTTGATGATGACAATCGCCTTGGTGTGGGCGGTGATCTTACTGCGAATATCAGTAATATCGGGCTGCCAGTCATTTTCCTCGTCACAGAGGTAGTGCACCGGCGTCGAGCCGGTCAGGGAGACAACTGCCGTCCACAGCGGGTAGTCCGGTGCGGGAATCAGCACCTCGTCACCGATATTTAGCAGTGCCTGGGTGGCCATGGTGATCAGCTCGCTGGCACCGTTGCCGAGATAGATGTCGTTGACCTCGACACCGGGAATGCCGATTTTCTGGCATTCCTGCATGACGGCCTTGCGGGCGGAGTACAGGCCTTTGGAGTCACTGTAGCCGTCGCTCTCGGGCAGCATGTGAATGACGTCCTGAATGATCTCGTCCGGCGCGTTAAAACCAAACGGTGCGGGGTTGCCGATATTCAGTTTAAGGATGCGGTGACCTTCTTCTTCCAACTCGTTCGCTCGGCGCAGCACGGGCCCACGGATGTCGTAACATACATTTTCGAGCTTGCTTGATTTCTGAATATAGCGCCGCATAGTTGCCTTCTTTGCTGTGTCTGGTCAGCGTGTTTACACTGGATTCAATCAGGGTTACGTTTAGTGCCGGCTTACCTGTCCGGCGCTCAGGCTCAGACATCGGGATTTGCAGCAAGTTTGCGTAACTTCTTAATTATATGCGCTTAGCCACCAGCAAGTGGAGAAATATTGATGGAAAAAGTAGTTAAAACCCCGCAGCAATGGCGAGAGTTGCTCGACGAGCAGGAGTATCATGTCTGCCGGGAAAAGGGCACTGAGCGCGCCTTTACTGGCGAGTATTACAACGAGAAGGCGGCGGGGGTCTATCGCTGCCGGTGTTGTGGTGAGCCCTTGTTTGATTCGGCGACCAAATACGATTCGGGCTCCGGTTGGCCAAGCTTTTACAAGGCCATGGATGACAAGGCGATCGAAGTGCACCGGGATACCAGCCACGGCATGGTTCGCGAAGAATTAACCTGCGCGCGTTGTGATTCGCATCTCGGTCATGTCTTTCCCGACGGTCCGGCACCCACCGGGATGCGCTATTGTATTAATTCCCTGTCCTTAAAACTCGACAAGAGTGACGTGGAATAGGGGTGTAATCGGCGGACTTGTCAGCGTGAACGGGGCCGCCTGTTATAAATTTGCAATAAATTTCCCCCAGAGGCGGAATTCGACTTGACGATGCCCCCACAGCTCCCTAAAATTCGCGCCACTTTCAGGCAACAGTGACTCGCAGCCTGAAAGGTTTGCGGCGTCCCCTTCGTCTAGTGGCCTAGGACACTGCCCTTTCACGGCAGTAACAGGGGTTCGAGTCCCCTAGGGGACGCCATTTAATCTACACCCGTTTTATGAAGGGAAACGCGAAGCGCGCTTTACGTTTTCTTTCGCCGAAGTCGGCAAAAAGAAGTGGTTTTTCAATAAATTGGCCTTGACGGCCTGAAGAACTGCCTCTAGAATTGCCGCCTCTTTCGAGCACTGCCTCAGGCGATGATCGGAAGGTTTGCGGCGTCCCCTTCGTCTAGTGGCCTAGGACACTGCCCTTTCACGGCAGTAACAGGGGTTCGAGTCCCCTAGGGGACGCCATTATTTTGGTGGTCTGACATTGCTAGAATGTTCAGGTCGCCTGTCGATACAGAAGGTGTGTATTGACAGCAAAATCAGTTGGACCTTAAGATTTGCCGCCGGCAAATTCACTCGGTTCAAAGCGCGATGAAGACGTCACGCGGCACTGAATTTGCGGGAATAGCTCAGTTGGTAGAGCGCAACCTTGCCAAGGTTGAGGTCGCCGGTTCGAACCCGGTTTCCCGCTCCAATCTAACAAGCGAATCATTTGATTCGCTTTTTTTATTTCTACCTCCGGAAAATAATTGCAGCCGTTTAGATACTGCTGAGGTGGCGTGGCCTGCGGATCAGTGCAGGCCGAATTCCATTGCTCGCAGATCGCGATATTCGGCGTCGCCGCTTTCCCGGGCTTGCTGGTAGTAGCGCACTTCCAGCTCTTGATAGTGGCCGAGTTCTTCCTCGCTGAGAAAATGCAGGCAGTCGCCACCAAAAAACCACATCAGATCGCGGTGGATGGCGGGGGTGAGTTGGGGGTAGTGGCTGATAAGCAGGGTGATTAAATCCTGCCCTTCGCCCAGGTAGTCATCCCGGTCGCCGGTGGCGGTAATACGTGCCATCACTGTGGCGAAGCGCGCCAGCAGCAATTCGCCAGACTCCGGGTCGTGGCGGGTGAGTTCGGGAATGACCTTCGCGCACTGCTGCTGCAGATCGCTCAGTAGGTTTTGGAAGTAGGCGAGTCGTTTATTCATA